>JAPKCI010000149.1 GCA_028823035.1 Rubripirellula sp. | reverse complement strand
ATCAAAGTTCTGTCGGCCTCGTCGGATTCGATATCACGGATCGCAAGCATGACCTCTCGCCTTACTTGCAGTGATGGATCATCGGCCAATGCAAGTATTTGTTTCTCGTACTCAGCGTCATGGCCTCGCAGGATTCGCACGGCCAACCCACGCATCGCCGGGCCATCATCTCGCAACGCGTCGAGCACAAGCTTGCGGCCATCGCCACCGATACGATCGGCCAACCACAACGCTCGCGCGACGATTAGGTAGTCCTCATGATTCGCCATTTCCGCCAAGGCTGGCAGCGCTGCTTCGCCGGACTCGAGAAGACGCTGGCGAGCCTGGAACTGTGCATCGACGTTGTCACTTTTCAACGCAACAACGACGTCGGCGTTGGTCTTGTAGGGTAGAGGCATGGCCGGCTTCTTTGTTGCACCTGTTTTCCGAACAACATAGATGCGGCCTCGATTAGGATCGTTGAAGGCATGGCCACCAACAGCCTGGTCGTACCAGTCGGCGACGTACATGGCACCGTCGACTCCCATCGCGACGTCAACAGGGCGAAAGTAGGTATCGGTTGCACTAGAAAGCAGCAGCTCACGCCCGGCCGCGAATCCAGCGCCCTCGGGTTTAATATGAAAAACTCGAACCTCTCGAGGCCCCGGATCGGCATGGACAAGTGAACCTCGCAAATGATCGCCCAACGTATTACTCTCGACGAACATCTTGCCGACAGGTGATCCAAAGCCGGTGATCTTCACGGGAGGCACAACACCAGGCTGGTCGACGTGCCAGTGGGCGTCGGCGATGGGTAAGCCGGCGTTGTGTCTCTTGCCGTAGACTCCCCAGAATCGCCAGCCGTAGTTGCCGCCGTCCAGCGTCCAATCCAACCGACACATCTGCCGACCGTCGTCGTCGTTGCCGCTAAACCACGCGTGACCGAAACTGTCGACAGCGACTTCCAACGGGTTCTTGAGATCCCACGCGGTGACTTCCAGTTGCGAACCATCCATCTCACAGCGGATGACCGCGCCGGTGTCATGGGCAATCCGCACACCGTCAGGTCCGGTGACGTCGAAGCTTAGGTCACCCATAGTCATGTACAGTTTGTGGTCCGGCCCCAGCGCGAGCCCGTGAAGCGACTGATCGTCGTTGAAACCGCCAAAGCCCACCAGTAGTTTTCGGGGAGGGCCATCAGCGCGAAGGTCTCCATCCTTGTCTTCAAAGACGTAGAGATAAGGAGCTTCGGCGACGTACACCTTGTCGCCGGCGACCGCCAGGGACATGGGGGACATGAGACCTTCGTAAAAGACTGTTGCCTTGTCGGCTACACCGTCGCCGTCGGTGTCTTCAAGGACTTTGATGCGATCCGAGCGGGCTTGGTCGTTGCCTCGGTCCTCTTGCGGCGCATTCCATTTGTAATTGTGGCGGTAAAGCTGAATCTCAGTCACCCAAACTCGACCACGACTGTCGACGCAGATCGAACTGGGATTGGCCAGCAGCGGTTCGGCGGCGAACAGCGACACCTCGTAGCCGGGCGGCACGCGCAAGTCGGCGGTGGTCTCAGTTGGGCTCATCCCGCCCGCCGGGATGCCGGGCTTGGCGGAGTCGACGGCAGTCAGCCGCAGTTCCTTGACGTCGGCAATCTCGCCTTTAACGGGCGTCAAAGGCCGCATGGTGACGCGGTTGCGGCCTTTGAGCAGATGCAGCGATCCGATCTTTCGCAACACGAAGTTTTCAAAGCTGCCGGTGGTCGGGACTTGGATAATCAGGCGGCTGGCTCCGGCTGTGATCTCGACCCAATTCCCAGCCCAGTTGTTGGGGATCGAGTAGTGCAGAGAAGCGTCGAAGGCGCCGGTGCGCGGAGCATCGACCTCCCAAATCACATAGTCGCTTTGCTTCGTCCACCAGCCGACGCACATCTGCTTGTCATAGATCGCAAGCTTGCTTTCCTCGTCGCCAAAGAGTTTGGCTTTGGACGCGAGCAAACGGAGCGAGCCGTTGTCCTCGGCGGTGACGACGGCGGGCTGGTTGTGAGAAACGTCCCGCAGCTCGGCGACCTGCTGCGCGGAATTGTTGAAAAACGTTGCTTCTTTTTGGGGAACATATTCAGCGTTGTTGGTGTTTTTTTTCGGGGGCGATGGATTTTCTCCCGAGAGCCGGTTGAGCACGTTGCGGGTGATGCGGTTCACTTGGTTGACGTGTTCTCCGCCCGCATCGAATTGGAGCCGAAAGGAATCATCCGGTCCGGCGAGGCGCGCGATCTGAAAGCCCATAATGTCCGTGTAGGGTTCATCCAGGTTGTCATAGATCATGGTGATGGCATCCTCTGGGCCATCGATTCGGACTTTGGCTCGGGCGAAATTGCCGGCTTGTTCGTCCGTCGCCTGCAACCACTCGGTCTGGCTCCCGCCGGTAGCGACGAACGAGTTTCCATTCACGCGATCGAGCTTGACTCCGATGGCCCAGCGGTAGCGAGCTGACTGCTCAACTGCGAAGTGCCGAAGAGGAGCGAAGACCTCGTACTCACCGGCCGGCAAGCCGCGCACTCGCACGCCACCTTGCTCGCGGACCACGCCCTGACTGAACAACATGTCGTTCATCAGGGCGCTGTTGCCGACGCCTTTGGGGGACTTGGCGTTAACCCAGCTCACCTGGGGAACCTTCCCCCAGTTCGTGATGGGAGCCTCTGCGTCAGCAGCGCCGAATTCGACGGTGATTTCGTGGGGGAGCTGTTTGCCATCTTCGTCGACGACCTTGCCTGAGAAGTGGCTTTTGAGAATATTCCACACGCCGCCCTTGAACACCCCGGCAGCGTGGCCTGGTCCCAGAGGGCCGGCGGCATTGGCAGGTGCTTCCTGATCCTGGGTTGGAAACGCGCCGCCACCGAGTGCAGCCAGGGGAGGAGCGAGTCCGTGCACCCAGTCCGTGGTGGCGGCCGTGAAGACCGTTCCACCGCCGGGTTTCGTGTAAATGCCCATGCAGCCGTGCTCGTGCTTGTTCTTCTTCCAGAGATCGTGCGCCGGCTTGTACCAGCCGAGGTCATCTTCACCCCACTTGGCGGGAGCCGTGCCGAGGATGATGAAATTCTCAGGCGTGCCGTCCTTGCCCGTGGGAACCGGGCGTCCGTCCACCATCGTGAACTCGCAACCATCGCACTCGTAGCCGACGATGGTATTTGCTCCTCCGAATTCCTCGCCTTCCTTGAGGCCGGTTCCCTCGAAGACCCAGTGGTCCGGGCGATGCACTTTGTAAGCGCCGGTTCCGTCGAGGATCTGGCGAAACTGATGGAATCCGCCCCGCAGGAAGCCCACTCCCGTGAGTTGGTTTTCCGGACGCTTCACGAGGTGGTGGCTCCACAGGGTTGAGAGCAAGGGATGCCCCTCCGGCTTGTAAAGCGGGTCCTGCTCAAAAGCTTCCTTCCAGGAGACGAGATCGTTGCCGCCGTCTTCGGAGCGGACCTGCCAACAACACGTGTTGCCGCTGAAGAAAGCGACGTTTCCTCCCTTCGCAATGTAGGCCTCGAGGTTGTCGCGCATTGGAGTGGACCAGTACTCGTCGTGCCCGACACTGAGGACCAGCTTGTAGTGCTCAAGCATCTCGGGATGGAACTCGAGGTCGCTGTTGATGGCGTAGTCGATCTTGTAACCGTTTCGCTCCGCCCACTGGATGAAGGGGAGTTCCCATCTCCGAAAGTCGTCCCGGTAAAGGGGCCGCTGGAAAGTCACCCGTCGCCCGAGCACGTCGCCCGGCTCGTGCTTCTTGTTCCAATGCGCCGGCCCCCAGTAGGTGTACAGGCTAAAGCCACCCCAATTACTGTAGGCGTTGTAGGTATTGGTTGAGAGCTGCAGCAGGATTCTGGCGTCCCGCCCGGGCTGCGAAGACCTAACCACGAAGAACGTGCGGTTGCCCTGCGTGTTGCCCGAGCGTGTCCACGCCTCGTAATACCCGCTCGGCCACGACTTCGGGATTTTCATCGAGAACGCGGTCGGCCAGTCGCACCCGTGGGAACTTGCGTGTTTGGGAACCGGATGCTCACCCGCTGCAATTCCCTTCTTGCTCCAGACCAGTTTGCGTTCCGCACCGATCCTGGCAATCTCGACATCGACCTTCCCGACATTGGTGGAAAGGTGGAAGGTGATTTCTTCACCAGCGACGTAACTGCGATTGCCAGGATAACAGTGGATGAACGGGTCGTTTGCCGTCGCGACGGATGTAAACGCACTTGCGACGAGCATCGTCACGCACACGGCATGAGCAAACACAGATGGCGGAAAAAAGAAGGTAGCTTGCACGATTTGTCCTTGTGGGTTTCCAGTTGCAGGTTGTTGACGAGGCCACGCGAAACCCAAACATCGATGCGTTGAAGCGTGCTGTTGAGAAAATTCACGAATTACGTTTTTCAATTTGATCGGCCCTCCAAAAATGCTTGGATGCCATGCCTCCTACCCAACTGCACGTGGCAACGCATCTGTTCCTCTGCTGCAATTGGATCACGATTTCCGAGGGGCTCGACAAGGTGCAAGTGATCGGCAGGCCAGATGCCTTCGCGTGTTGCCAAAGTGACCTGGCTGGCAAACCTCTCGAAGAGATGGAGTTGTTTGAGTTCGCTAACGAGGCGTTGACAGCGGCTCATCTTCGCGATCTTCAGATGGATTTCCTCATCAAGGCGGATTGCTTCCTGCTCCTCGGCTGCTTCATTCTGTTCAGCGAGACCTCTCAGTTCCGCAATCTCTCGATCGCTGGCGTGATGACAGGCTTCGCGAATGGCCTGCACCTCGATTGCTTCACGAAAGGTGTATTCCTCCTCCAGCATCTCGCGATTGATTGGGCGTACTCGAACCCCCTCACCTATCGCACTTTCCACCAGCCCGAACGCCTCCAGTCGGGCGAAAGCGGCAACCGTAAGTACCTTGCTGACCTCATACGTCTTTGCAATTTGTTGCTGAGGCAATCGCGTACCGGGCGGAAACTTGCCCGCGATAATGTCATCGCGAAGCTTTTCAAACAGCATGACTGACTGGGACATCGTGAAACCTAAATGACTGTCGGCGTAGTGGCTTCCTTCTGGATACCCGGTGGATATCCACCGAGTATCCAATGCATATCCCAGCCAAGAGAGCGTGTCAAGTTGGTTGACCGATGCGCGTGGCAGGGATTTTAATGTAGGCCAGAGCCATGAAGCTGGAACCTACTCCTGCAAGTCACCAAGAGTTCCTGCGGAACCTCTAGAAGAGGCGGTCTTGCAACGAGTCCGCGACATCAGCCAGCACGTTGAAGCAAGAGAGAAAATCGTGGATCGAGCCATTGCGTGCCTAGCTGGATAATCTGAGCGGCTCATTAAAGATGAGGATGTTGTTCGCCGTCAGCAGCAGAAGACCAAAGCAGACATCACTCGTCTGATTGAAGTGTTGAAGTCTCTTGGTGCCAAAGGGCTTCAGAGTGTCGAACAGGAACTGAGACAGTTGGAGGCCGAGGAAAGGAGCTTGAGATCAAACTGAAGCAGATCCAGGCGTCTCAGGCTCCATCCGAAAGAATCTCTCGCGAAGCGAAGACATTCGTTGGCGTATGCAACGGTCGCCAGCTCGGTATTGAGGTTCTTTGGCAAGCCCCCGATAGCAATCACACAGTTCTACTTGTGGGAAGTTGCGGCGGCTGTCAATGTGATTTCGTACGGCCCTCGTGTGGTATTATGCCGCTCATGCCCAATGGAAACTTGACAATGATGAGAGTGCCGACTTTGTGAAGCTAGGCCGTACTGCACGTTCCCTTTCTCGGCTCAAGAACGTCTTGGCAGTCTACACAACCGTTTGCTGCGTGTACGGCCTGGCAAAAGCCGGACCCTACGTCCGATGGCCAGTATTTGACACACTCGTTCTGTTCCCTTTGGGACATGTAGTCGCTGGGGGCCGTTAACCGCTGCGTTGGTTTGCGTAGTGGATGAAGGTTTCCCCGATTAGGACTCGAACCAGCGCAGCGAACCGCGCGAAAGTGGCGACTGGATTTGAACTTCGTAACTCTGGTTCTGCCAAGAGATTCCAGCAAACACCTTCAACCACGACACGAAAACGAGTAGCTGTTTGAACCGACAGAGTGGATCTGCATAGTTCGCGTAACTCGCTGGTGACAAACGAGAAACAGCCCGCCGTAAATGAATACGACGAGCTGTTTTGAATTCAAGTCGGGGCAACCAGACACGGTTAGAACTTTTTTGCCGGGCAGCCGTGGAGTCGGCCGCGTTCGAATCCCATGCGTGGCAACAGATTACATCGATTATGTCCTGATGTGCAGGCAGGGGACTCTCATCGCCCGCCACGTCGTTCCACAGGGACCATGAGTTCAAACGGGGCCGTCAACAGATCGAAGATGACAGCGTCGTATTTGTCCTGCGGCAACTCAACACTCCAAAACGATTCAAAGGCACATCCGGTTTGGGTCACGGGGCGTTGTTCGATTTCACCAGAATCACGCGGTCGCACAGCACCAGGTTTTCACCCTCACCACCGTAGCTGGGGCCGGTGAACTTGAGGGACACCCACGCTTTCCAGTGGTTGATTTCACCGGGGAAATACAACTGCGAGCCGATCTGCAGGCTGGTCTGCCAACTGCGACCGAACCAGATCATGCTGTCCTCGGTGGTCAGGTCGATCTCGCCGAGCGGGTAAAGCCGATACTGCCCCGGCGTCGTCTGGTCGCGCTGGATTTCGAGGCGAGGGCCGTGAGTGACGACGCTCGGCACGCGGGATTTCCACTCGCTAAAGCCGCATTTGAATGGGACTTGCGGCTGGTCCACCACGGTGGCCGTACCGAAGGCGGCTTCGGGGTCTTTGACACTGCGTCTTATCTTGCCCCGGGCACCGTTTCTGGGGAGGAAGGTGCGGATGCGGTCGCGGGCGATGCCGTCGAAGTCCGCGGGCAACGGTTTTTCGCCGCCCGCGTCAATCAGGGTCACAGAGTGGGCGACGAGTGGCTCGCCGAGTGTCCAGACGGGAGCGACTCCGGAGGGCGCTTTCGCTTTGTTCGCGGCGAGGACTCGCTCGGCGACTTTCCGATGATCGGTGTAAACGTCAGGCCAGTCGGCGCGCAGGTCGAACCATTTCCAAAGCGTCGCGATGTCCAACTCGCGGCGTTGCGAACGCACGTTGGCCAGCTCGACCGACAGGGATGCGGTGGCAGTTTCCATGTCCTCGAACAACTGCTGCCAGCGGTGCAGGTTCGCGGGCGTCAGGTAAGGAAACGTGCGGTCGTCGAGATTGCGGGACTTGTAGCCGACTTGCGACGGTAGGCTGGTCATCGCCTTGCGGGCGGTTTCAAGTTCCGCGAGATATTGCCGCATCTGCGGAGCGGCCGGGCCAAAGGCGTTGTCGGTGAATTCCGTGATCAGCGCGTCGGTGTCCGCTTCGATGTCCTGCGAGAGTTTCAACACGAGAAACGCCTGCAGCTCGCTCCAGCCACTGCGTGAGTTGACACCGTGGTGGTCGAGGAAGATCCCGCGTACGCCGGCCTTGTGCATCAGTCGCATGTTTGTGACGGTCCGCTCGACATTGCCGACAGGCATCTCGTGGCCCGTGCCCCAGGGATTGGGATACATCCACGCCCAAAGGTTTTTCGGCGCGGTGATCGCAGCCCAGTCCTTCAGATGCTGAAACGTTTCCTGAATCTTCGAGTCAGGATGCGTCCAGTCGGCAAAATAACAGTCCTCGATCGGCGCGAAGGCGATGACGAGGTTGTCTGGCAGTTTCTCGCCCTCGGGCAGGCGCGGCGGAATCTGCGTCTGGCTGCGGCGATAAGACAGCGTCTTCACTCGCGTCTCCGGGTGTTCGAGCTTCAGCGCGTTGCACAGCTCGATGAGATAGTCGAACAGCGGGCCGCCGGGAGTCTGATAGCGCTTCTCGAGCGCGATGCAGCCATCGCAGTGGCAGAATCGCCCCGGTCGATCAAAAGCGTCGATCATGATGAGCTGGCGTTGGCCGCGAATTTTGATGTGCCGCAGCACCTGACGGGTCAACTCATCCCGCAATCCGCGATTGCTGTAGCAAAGTTGCAGGTTCTTAACCCGCTTTCCGGAATGGCTGACGGAGAAGAATTCCGGATTCGTCTTGAAATAGTCCCGCTTCGTGACCCACTGAAACCCGTTCGCGGCTCTGTCGTCCGGCGTCGGTGGAATGTAAGAAAATGAAGTGTGGACGAAATTCTCATTCAGCAGCCACGACTTGAAATACCCTGGCACTGCCTGCCGCCGCTGAAGCAACTTCGTTTCGAGCCCCATGTTGACGCCGTGCTGCAAGTAGAAGAAGGCGTTGAATCGCAACGACAGCTGACGCGACTCGAAATCGAAACCGCGTTTCCGGGAAAACGGCTTCAGTACCAACGTTGCCCGCTTCGGCACAACGGGCTTTTCGAGAGCCGAATACCACCGCCAGCTGAGCGAGTTCTCGAGAAACTCCATCGCGGCGTCGAGGCTCGCGCGGTGACCCTTGCCGTAGAGCAGGATGTCCGGACCAACGCTGCGCGCGACGTGTTCCTGATCGCGCAACTTCGCCAGCGGTTCCGACTCCAGCCGTGCCAGTGCTGGTTCGCTCAGGCCTACGAAAATGGCCGGCCGATCCGCTTTGTATTCAGCGGGCGAGACGACTGGAAACTCCGCTCCGGTCATTTCCTTCAGATAATCCGCCAGCGTCTTCGCCGCATAAGCCTCGATCCCGCCCTCGTCCGGGGCTGCCACGATCTGGCAGAGAGCCCGGCCAGATTTGGCGAGTGTGATGGTCTGACCGCCGTCCGGTTGCGCCAGCGTCTGGGCTTTGGGCTCGTTCTTCTCCGTTTCGGGCTTCGCGACTTCCTGTTTCGCAACGTTCGTCAACGTGATGTCATCAAAGAGCAGTATCGGCGACTTTTCACCTTTCGGCAGTTTCTTCGGATACTGATTGTAGTGATTGATGATGAACAGAGACATGTATTCGGCGCCCGGCCAGAGCTTCTTGCGACGCCCCCCATCTTTGCCGACAACAAACGCGTACCGCTTCCACTCCGTGGGTACGTGGTTATCGTAAACACGTGGATGATCAAGATAACGGTGCAAGCGCACCTTGGTTCCCTTGGCATACGCTTTGGTGGCAGGTCTGCCCAAAGCCACCTCATACACATCCTCTTTGCTTTCAATCGCCTTGAAACCAACAACCTTATTATTGGGCAGATCCGACAGGTCTTCCTGCGCGTTGAAGGCAAGGCCTGTCAGGTCAAGCTTCAGCTTCATCGGCCAGTCCGTTTTTCTGACTTTGACCACCTGGTCGCCAACCTCGATATCCTTGACTAGCTCACTGATACCGGAAATGGGATTGACGCTCATCGGATGAATTGGCTTTTTATCAGCCGTGTAGTAGCGCTCATCGAGAAGCATTCTGGAAAGCTGATCCGGCTCCTTCGATTTGAACCAGCCGCTGATCTCATAGTTCTGGTCTTTGCCAATTTCCACCAATTGCGTACACCGGGTAGAGCCAATGCGGAACATCTCGAAGGCTGCGCTTCCCGAGTGTTTGTTATCGGCAACCAGCTGAACATTCCCAATCCACAACTTCTTCTGTTCTGGGTCCTCGGCGTTGCCTGCGGTAATCAGGTTTACCGGCTGCCCCAGCGCCGGCGGCACGAGGAACAGAAAGCCGGTCAACAGGGCAAGGCCAGTTGCGAGGATTGGCGTGGTGTTCGGAGTTGGTCGTTTCATGGCTGGGACTCAGGCTCTTCGTTTTCGAGACGCGCCAACTTGTCGAGGAACGCAGCCGGCACGGTGGCGGCGTAGACCTGGGTGACGCCGGTGACGTTGGAGTTGAAGATGACATGGCGGTTGTCGGGCGTCAGGTAGGGATGAGCGTGCGTGTATTGCGGCTTGCCCTGGCGGGTGCGGGAATCGCACAGCTTGAGGAACCGGCCGGTCTCGACGCCGCCGATGTGGATCGTCTGGGTGCGGTAATCGTCTACGATGAAGAACCGGCCATCGTCGGAAACGGCGAGGTGGTTGAACGGCTGGCCGGACACGATTTGGACGGGCCTGGCCTCGCCCGGGGTGAGTCGATAAACGCCCGTGCCGGCGAGAAGACTATCATGCACACCCGGCGCAGTGGTGAACACCACGCGCCCGCTTTGCCCGGCCCAGGTCGAATGGCCGGAGATGAAGGGCGTGTCGGGCAGACCGACGGGAAGCGGCGTGACTTCGCCCGATGGCACGGCCACAAGGCACAACGTGGCCCCCTGCGGTCCGCTGAGCTTTTGAAAGCCCGCGCCCGCACTGAACCGGCTGCCGCGGTTCACCTGCACCAGCAGCCGCGCGCAGCCGCCGGGATCGAACTGCGGGTGCGGGTTCGGGATGTCCGCCAGCTCACACAGCGTCGTTCGCTTTCCATTGACCAACTCGATGAGATCGAGTCGAAACACATTGTCCCTGACCAGAAACGGCCCGGCGACAAGCCAGCGCTCATCGGGCGACACGGCAAGCTTGCGTGGCAAGGCGTCGGGCGCCAGCGCCATGATCTCGCGCGTGGACAGATCCGCGAGATTCAGCCGCATGAGCCGTGTCTTGGGCGGCGGGGTCAGGTAATAGACAGCATTTCGCGTGAAACTGGCCGTCATCGCCCGGCCAGCGCCGATCCGATAGAGCCGGGTCGTCTTCAGGTCGCACACCCACAGCTCCGGCGGTTGCCCGAACGGCTGCCGCTCGATGGCGATCCGCCGCCCGTCGGCCGAGGCGAAGCGCTGCTCCATGTGGACATTGGTGCTGATCACTGGCTGGCTGGTGATCTGCACCACCACCGCCCCGCTCTCCGTATCCACTTCGACGGGAATGGCCTCCCTGACCGCCACCCGCTCAGCTGCCATTGAAGCGGAAATCAGCGTAGACATGAGGGAGATCAGCAATTTAAGGGAGGGTTTCATGGCATCATAAAAGGGAAAACGACGGCCGCTGGCTGCTTTGCGGGGATGTGTGCCTTGCTGCATGCTTCCGTCGCGGTCAGAGCGAGCCCCGGTCTTGTGACCCTTGATAATAGCAGACGACACAACGCCGAACGCGTGAACTCTCGGCGTAGTGCGTTAACTGGATTGTCGATTGCAAGTCCGAGTTCTGAGAAAGCTCCTACCAGGACTCGAACCAAAGTGACGGACATCGAAAGTGGCGACAGGATTTGAACTCCGTAAAACCCTGTCAGGCAGTAGGTTCGAGCAATTGGCCTTCGTCGCATCCCGAATTGTGTCGCCTGTTTGAACTGACTGAGTTGAGCTTCATGATTTGCGTAACTCGCATCCACCAAACGAGAAACAGCCAACCACGAATGAACGTAGCTGGCTGTTTTGAATTCAAGTCGAGGAAAGAGAATTTGAACCAGCGACCTCTGCGTGCCTAACGTACAATCAGAAAACACGCGTACAATAGAACAACACGCCTCCTGATCCTCTTAGCGGCGAAAAGCCCTACGGTTGTCGATTGACAAGTAACCCTGCTGACATCGCGGTCATTGTCAATCAAAACAAAACAAGAAACTTTTGTGCCATGAAAAACCAACATCCCTTGCTCGGTCGGCGAGCTTTTCTTGCCGGCACAACACTCGTGTTGGTCTGCCGCTCGCAAAACAGTGCGGTGTGTAACGATGCCCCAACAAACACCAGCTTTGGTGTGATTACCGATCTGCATTACGCGGACAAGCCGACTGCGGGAACACGACACTATCGGGAAACGCTCGACAAACTCGCCCAAGCAAGTGACCGAATGAAAGTGGCCAATCCGGATTTCATGGTCGAACTGGGGGATCTGATCGACGCCGCTGACTCAGTCCAAACTGAAATGCGATACCTGAAACGAATCAATCGGGAATTCGTCCAACTCGCCGATCAACGTCACTACGTGTTGGGGAATCATTGCGTGGACACTCTGAAGAAAGAAGAGTTCCTTGCCGAGGTGCAACAACAGAAATCGTTTTATTCATTCGACTCCGGCGGCACACACTTCATAATCCTCGACTCCTGCTTTCGCAGCGATGGCACACCGTACTCGCGCAAGAACTTCAAATGGACCGATGCAAATGTACCCGTTCACGAACTGGAGTGGCTTCGTGCCGATCTTTCGAAAAACCAGCGTCCTACCGTCGTGCTGGCTCACCAACGACTCGACACAGCTGACAACCACGGTGTCAGAAATGCACCAGCCATTCGAAAAATCCTGGAAACCTCGGGCAATGTCACTGCCGTCTTTCAGGGTCACAGTCATCAGAATGAGCACCGAGAAATCGCAGGTATTCACTACTGCACAATGGTAGCCATGGTAGAAGGATCCGGCTTGAAGAACAACGGTTTTTCTCTCGTTCACATCCAGCCAGACGGAACCATTCGAATCGAAGGTTTCATCAAACAGAACAGCTATGACTGGGAAAAAAGTCAATCATGAAACAGGGATCTGATCATCTTGCTAACCGGATCACTAGCCTCTGGGAAGCAGTCCCCGATACATTGGCAGACAAAGAATGCACGGAGATACTCGCTTCCGGCAAAGACGTCCGGGTCGAGCGTATCGTCTCAAAGGGTCATTCCAGTCCCGATCAATTTTGGTATGACAGTGATCAGGCCGAATGGGTTGCCTTGCTGAGCGGTGAAGCCAAACTGCGATTCAAGGAACAAGACGTCCAAGTTCACTTGAAGCCCGGTGACCACCTGACGATCGCCCCGCACCAAGAACACCGAATCGAATGGACGACTCCCGACCAGCCCACCGTCTGGCTTGCCGTCTACTTTTCCGTACCGCCCCAAGCAACTGAATCATGACGTCACAGGAATCACTCGAAGCTCATTTTGCGAGGCAGTCTTTTCCCAACGGCTACCAACTCGTCAATGGTGTCGACATGCACAAAGAGAACGGCGACCGGTTTCAGATTCCACCGGATGTCATCAAGAAATACATCAGCGTCGATCAGTTTGTCGAATTGAGAATCGATTCACCAAGATTCTCAGTCCACGAAGACTCACCCGAAAAATGCTTCTGCGAGTCATGCCTCGGCGAAGCAAGCAAGCCTATCCTGCGCCACGAAAACCCTGCAACACTTGTCGACCTTCCGGAACAAAACATACCGTCACGCGGATGGGGCGAAGACTTCTGGGTTCGGATTGCAGCTCGCGACGGACAGCATTTCAAGGGTGTGGTGGACAACCCTCTCTGCGAAACCAGATTGCACAGCGTCCAACAGACGGACCAGATTATTTTCCATGCGGATCACATCTTGGCAATCCACGACATTCACCGACAGCAGTTGGTGATGTCGATGGAGGCGGAAGATTTGAAACAACTGGCGGAGTGGCTTGGTTCGCAACAGCAGTGAAATCACCCTGCGTCGCAACACCACCCGCTCTCATTCTTTAGCACGTGCTGCCTAGAAGAATGCTGGCAAACAATGCCAAAGCGTCATTTTGGGGACTTGAGATTCCCTTGGTATTGCTGATTGACATGCATGGGATCGGCACCGACGTCTGCTCGCCAACGCCTGAGTTTGCCGAGCAATGCATTTGTTACCGTGGGATTTTGATCAGCAACGTTTTTCGACTCAGCAAGATCCTCGGCAAGATTGAAGAGTTCGAGTTCACCGCTCTCGAAGTTTTCGATCAGTTTCCAGTCGCCCGCACGAATCACACCGGACGGAAAGCTCTGCGGGTGTTGGTTGTAATGTGGGTAGTGCCAATAGATAGCTTCACGCTCAAACTCACCGACTCCCGTCAGCAGCGGCACCAAACTGGCACCGTCGAGATGCTGAAACGGCTTTGGCTTGAGCCCGGTGGCAGCCAGAATCGTCGGATACAAATCAGTGCTAATGACAGGCGTGGAACAGACGGTCCCGCCTGTGACGTGACCAGGCCATTGAATCAGCAAAGGGACGCGGATTCCACCTTCATAGTTGGAACCTTTGTTGGCACGTAGCGGGGAATTGCTGGTGGCTTTCGCAAAGCCACCATTATCGCTCGTAAACATCACCAGCGTCGTTTCCTCCAACCCCAAACGGCGGAGCGTTTGGATCACAGTCCCAACACTCTCGTCCACACTCTCAACCATCGCAGCGTAGTCCGGCTTGCCCTGCCGTTGCGAAGGTCCAGTCTGCTCGTAATGCTTGACTTTCTCAGCTTTGCCTTGCAAGGGTGCGTGTACTGCGTAATGCGACAGCATCAGAAAGAATGGATCATCCTGATTCTCGACAATGAACTCAGCAGCTTCTTCTGCCAGTCGGTCCACCAAATAGTCCCCCGCTTGACCGTCAAGCAGATTTTCCTTTCTGAGAACCTGACCGGTGGTCGGAATCTTCCAGCTGCCTTCGAACGGATAGAAATAGCTGCCCGGTGCGCCATAATCACGTCCGGCGACGTTCACATCAAACCCTTGATGCTGCGGGTAATAGTAAGTTTCAGTCCCGAGGTGCCATTTCCCCATGAACGCTGTCCGATAACCCGCCTCACGCATCGCCTCGGCAATCGTCACTTCCTCGAGAGGCAAATTCGAAAGATACCGAGCTTCTCGCATCCGGTACTTCTGCGCGTCCCACCGTCCCGAGGGCAACCACTGCGTCAATAACAATCGTGCGGGATACTTGCCACTCAATATCGCAGCACGGGTTGGCGAACAAACGTTGCAGGCCGCGTAAGCATCGGTGAATTTCATTCCACCTTTCGCCAGCCGATCAATATTGGGAGTCCGATAATAATCGCTTCCGTAACAAGCCAGATCACACCATCCGAGATCATCAATCAAGAACAGCACGACGTTGGTACTAGAATCCTTGCTACTGGAATCGACCGCTTTGGGTTCGTCTCCAAAAGCTGACGAAGGCCAGTCGTAAGGTCCCAAAAAACACGCCACTGCCGCCAGGATTACCGAACATCTCATCACGAATGATTCCAGAACATGCACAACCGAAACAGATCACTCACACCGTCCCCATTCTAACACGGACAAGTGCAGTTGGCAGCCGATCACAGCTAATCGAAATCTGCTCATCGAAATCAGACTGCCAGCCTTCCGTCGGCACACGCTGTCATGGCTTTCCTGACCACACACTGTCATGGCTTTCCTGACCACAC
>JAPKCI010000148.1 GCA_028823035.1 Rubripirellula sp. | reverse complement strand
CGGCGTCTGTGTATCAGCGGGTGGCGGCGTCTGTGTATCAGCGGGTGGCGGCGTCTGTGTATCAGCGGGTGGCGGCGTCGGGGCTTGGTTGGACGCGGCGGTGGAGTCGTCCTTTGTCGAGGTTGCTGTCCCAGACGCGGACGATCGTATGTTTTGTTCGAGGGCTGACTTCTCGGCGCTGATTTCCTCGATGCGGATTTGCAGCTTGGTGATGTTCTGTACGTTGGTCTTCAGAAGTTCCTGCCACGCATTGGCTTCAACGATCAATTCATCCGTGGTTAGGGGTTTTACGAATAGTTTCAGGTGCGCCTGGGTGACGTTCGGGTCGACCGTGGTAATAGCTTTGGGGGATGCAGCCGGTTTTGGTTGAGAGTTGCTCTCCGCTGAGCCGGCTGTCGGGGACTCACTTTGCGGTGGACTTGTTTGCGATGATGCTGGCTGCGAGGCATGCAGCCAAAACACGATTGGCAGAAATGCAATGTAGGAAAAACGGAAAATACTTGAATGGGGTTCGGTTTTCATGGTAGTGCCGTTGTCGTTGCCGTCGGAGGACGTTGGTTCGTGGAAGTGTTGCAGATTGCTACGTGACTTACCATGCTTGCGTGGCGGACTTAACGCGGCTGCGAGTGAAATATGATGGCCCAATCGATGTGCGGTCGGTTGGGTAGGGTGGCGCCAGCAGGGCGATGTGACGTTGGCAGACGCAGACAGGGAATGGCAGGACGCAGGCAGGGAATGGCAGACGCAGACAGGGAATGGCAGGACGCAGGCAGGGAATGGCAGGCCGCAGAAAGGGAATGGCAGGACGCAGAAAGGGAATGGCAGGACGCAGAAAGGGAATGGCAGGACGCAGAAAGGGAATGGCAGGCCGCAGACAGAGATTGGCAGGCCGCAGAAAGGGAATGGCAGGCCGCAGGCAGGGATTGGCAGGCCGCAGACAGAGATTGGCAGGGAGGGGCAGAGAATGGCAGGGAATGGGGCCTCCATTGCGGGTGCGCTGCGGACCGGGAAGAATCGTCTCGAAATTAAGGATGGGGCGGACGCCTGATCGTGCAAATTGTCTATACTGGGGGCACTCTCAGGAGACGTCTGGGTGGGCGTGGAAAAGAATGCCCGCCTCTGAGGCGAGATTCGCTCGGGTGAACAGCCCGTGAGGTGGCTACCAGTTGGCCAAGAGTGCTGGTCTTAAACCGATGTTTTTTGTGGTTTACCTGCACTGTGTGCGATACCTGAACTACCTTTTGTCCAGCGATCCGTCGTTGGTTTTGATCTACCCGCCACTTGCTGGTCCTGCAATTCGCACCTGACTAAACAGTTCGTATCCTGACTCAAATCTGATCGGCTGAGTTACCGGCCTGCCCCACATGACCCATCCGCTCATCTATCCAACCACGGCGTTCTGCAGACCTTGTTAGGCGATAATCGGAATCGACAGTTTCTCGACCCTCACGCATTGGCGCGGCTTGCTGCGATGCCATTGTTCGCGAGGCGTCCGATGGTTGGCAATGTTTCCGGCATGCACGCGAGTCCACACCGTGGCTCGAGCGTCGAATTTGCAGAGTATCGGAGATACGTCCCCGGTGATGATCTGCGTCGACTCGATTGGCGAGCTTACGGCCGCACCGATCGTTATTACGTCAAGGAATTCGAAGCAGATACGAACCTGCGTCTGTGTTTGGTGCTGGATACCAGTGGTTCGATGGCGTTCGGTTCTGGCGACGTGACCAAGATTGCATATGCCCAACGGTTGGCCGGATCGCTTGCTTATTTGGCGGTGCAACAGGGCGATGCGGTTGGTTTGACTTGCATGGGAACTGACATTGTTCGAACCATTCCCCCACGCAGGACACCGTCACACCTGCGCGGTTTGAATGACGTGCTGGAGAATTCCACCCCCGCTGGCGAGACCGGGCTGGTTAGCAGGTTGCACGAATTTGCAGAGACCACACGCGGTCGTGCTTTGGTGGTGATTATCTCGGATTTGTTCGTAGAGACACCCGATTTGAAAGAAGCCTTTGATCACTTGCGGTTTCGCAAGCACGATGTGTCGGTTTTTCATCTGCTGGATCCGCAGGAGGTAGCGTTTGATTTTCGTCGACCGACTCGATTCCTCGACCTTGAGGGTGGAGTTTCCCTGTTCGCTGATCCGAGTGAAATCTTTGACCGTTATCAACAGGCGATGATGCAATATCTTGAGGAAGTGCAGGCGATCGTCCTTGAGACGGGAGTCGATTATCACAGATGCAGTCTCGAAGATGATTACGAGCAGGTTCTGTTTCAGTTCCTGATGCGGCGTAACACGGGGCGAAGTGGCCGATGAGCTTTCTGCAGCCTGCCATGTTGATCGCGCTACCCGTGATCGCGTTGCCCATCATCATTCACCTGATCAATCAGCGTCGTTTTCAGACGGTGCAGTGGGGGGCGATGCAGTTTCTGTTGTCAGCCAATCGGATGTCGCGTGGATATGCACGTGTCCGGCAATGGTTGATCCTTGCTGCACGAACGTTGGCAATCGCCGGACTGATTTTCGCAATTAGCCGACCCCTGTCCAGCGGCTGGTTGGGGGTGGCTGGGGGAGGCCAGATCGATACGACGATCATTCTGCTGGATCGGTCCCCCAGCATGACTCAGGCGGGGCCCGGTGGAATCTCTAAGCTGGATGCCGGTCTGGCTAAACTTGTTGATTCGCTGCAGACCCTTGGAGCCAGTCGTTACGTCTTGTTGGACAGCGTGAATTCAAAGCCGGCTGAGTTTGAAAAACCGGAAGACCTGTTGCAGATGTCCGAAGTCCTGCCAGTAAGTGCATCGGCTGATCTGCCGGGGCTGTTAGAGGCGACTGATCGTTACATCAAAGCTAATCGACCCAGCAGGGCCGAGGTGTGGATATTGAGCGACGTTCGACGCAATGACTGGAAAGATGACAGTGGCAGGTGGGATGCGATTCGTGAATCGCTGGTGGAACTTCCCCAGATGGTACGGTTTCATCTGTTGGCCTATCCCGAAATGGAATCGGGAAATCGCTCGCTCACCGTGACACGAGTACGTCGGGTTGAAGAACAAAACGCGACCAAGCTACTGTTGTCCTTGCGTATTGATCAGGACGACGCGGGATCCGAAACGACGACTATCCCAATTGGGCTGGAGTTGAATGGTGCGCAGTCCGAGTTCAACGTTGAATTAAGTGGGTCCGGCCTGGAATTGGTGGATCATCCGATCTCGTTGGATTCGGCAACGGACCGTGGATGGGGGCGTGTTTCGATTCCCGTTGATTCCAGTTCCAGCGATAACGAATACTATTTTGTCTATGACAAACAGGCGTCTCGGAAAACGTTGATCGTCAGTGACGATCCAGTTGCCGTACGACCCATTGAATTTGCGACCGCGATTTCACCAGACGCGGATATTGATTGTGAGTCCATCAGTATTTTGCCCGAGAAAATGGTTTCCCAGGAACTCGAGGACGTTTCGCTGGTGGTTTGGCAGGTCAGCATTCCCGCTGCTAATGACCCGCTGCACGCCGTCCTGACTTCGTTCGTTCAGCGTGGCGGGCAGGTGATGTTTTTTCCTCCCGAGGTTCCAACCGACGCACAGTTTGCAGGACTCGGGTGGGGCAGTTGGCAGGAACCCAAGGTCGTGCGTGTGGGATCTTGGGTGGGTGACCAGGATCTTCTGAATCGGACACGCAGTGGAGATGCGTTGCCAGTGGGTGAGTTGAGAGTCACCCGTCATTGTGAACTAATCGGCCAGTTCCGTTCGTTGGCAGTTCTGGACGGTGGTGCGCCCCTGTTGGCGCGGGCGATGACAGATTCTGGAGGGGTCTTCTTTTGCACCACGACGACGTTGCAAGCGGATTCATCCTTGGCTTCTGCCGGGATTGTGCTGTATGCCATGGTTCAGCGTGCGGTCGAAGCAGGGTCCAGAATGCTGGGCAATACGCGGCAGGTGGTCGCCGGTGAACTGCCCGCGAGTGACGCTCTCAACTGGCAGCAATTGGCTGGCGATTCGCAGAGCTTATCCAATACGTTTTCCTCAATCGCAGGTATCTATCGACAGCAGGAAAAACTGTTTGCCTTGAATCGCAGCGAGGGTGAGGATGTTCCCACGATCGTGCCCGCAGAACGCGTTGAGGCGTTGTTCGAGGACCTGGAGTTTGATCGCGTCAATCAGATCGCAGGAAATGACAGCAGTTTGATACAGGAAATCTGGCGACTGTTTCTTATCTTCGTCTTGCTCGCTTTGGTGGCCGAAGCGGTACTTTGCATCCCAAGGCGTATTGCCGCTGTCGGGAATTCAGCGAGCGGAGGACGAAAAACAGGAGGACGAAAAACAGGAGGACCCAGAAACGGAGGAACCAGAAACGGAGGAACCAGCTCAGGAAAATCAGACAACGGGTTTGCAAAGCCCGATTCCTCAGGGGCAGAGAATGCTCCGGTGGGAGGTGCGGCATGACTGGCATTGAACACCTCACCTTCTTGGCGACTCCATTTTCCATTGGCCTGGCGATCTTTGCCGTGCTTGGCACTTGCGCAGTTAGCTATTATGCCTGGGAGCGTAGTGGTCGGTTGCGAGCCGTCGCGCAACTGGAAGTGTTTCGCGTATTGATCGTTGCCTTGATCGCGGTGTTGCTGAATCAACCAGAGTGGATTGAAAAGTATCAGCCAGACACAAAACCGACGATTGCAGTGCTATGGGATGATTCCCGTAGTATGCAGACACGTGACGTGCTTATCGACGGTGCTGGTGGCCTACAAGCGGTCACCCGTGCCGAGGCAGTCATGCCCTTGATCGACGCCAAGACATGGTCTGAACTGGATAACCGTTTGAACGTGGTGGTACAGCCGATTAGCAGTGCTGGCAAAGGTATTGTGGATGCATCCGAGATCGATGGAACTGGGCTCGTTGTTGGTGGTCCTGCGGGAGGGGAAGCGGGGAAACAGGCAGTCACAAATCTCAAGGACCCGCTGCTGGAAACGGCATCCAAGGTAAGCCAGTTGATGGGGATTGTCTTGATTTCCGATGGAGACTGGAATGACGGAGAGCCGCCAGTTGAAGCCGCATCTCGGTTGCGGACCAAGCAGATCCCGGTCTTTACTGTGGTTGCTGGCAGCCCCACCAGACTGCCCGATGTGGAATTGATCAGTGTTGATATCCCAACGTTCGGTGCAGCGGGAAAGCCCGTTCGTATTCCGTTCACCATTGATAGTTCGTTGCCGAGAGACTTTCTGACCACGGTCACGATGGAAATCTCGAATGGCGAAACGTTGACCAAAGACGTGCGTGTGACCGCGATGGGCCGGACCTATGACGCGTTTATCTGGAAAACAGAGGGAACGGGTGACTTTACGATCAAAGTCTCGATTCCGACGCAGGATGAAGAGACGATCGCTGACAACAATGAGCAATCCGCGCCCATTGTGATTCGCGAAGAACAACTGAAGGTTCTGGTGGTGGAATCGTATCCGCGCTGGGAATACCGGTACTTGAGGAACGCCCTGTCGCGGGATCCGGGAGTTGAGGTTTCATGCCTGCTGTTTCATCCAGGGCTTGAGAAAGTTGGTGGCGGTTCCAAGGACTACATTCAGGTTTTCCCAGAAGCGATTGAGGATCTGGCAACCTACGATGTTGTCTTTTTGGGTGATGTCGGCCTGGATGATGGTCAGCTGACAGAGGAACAGTGCGAGTTGCTGAAAGGTTTGATCGAACAACAGGCCAGTGGTCTGGTCTTCATGCCGGGGTTGCAGGGAAGACAGTTCAGCTTGAAGGGAACCGCACTGGATGATTTGAATCCGGTTGTCATGGACGAATCACAGCCCGGTGGATGGGGGTCGCGGACGCCGGGGCATTTTGAATTGACCCAACGGGGGCGAAGCAGTCTGTTGACAAAACTGGCCGACACCGCCGATGAAAACGTTCAGGTTTGGGAAGACCTGCCGGGCTTCCAGTGGTACGCGCCGGTTGTGCGCGCGAAGGCTGGGGCCGAAGTATTAGCCGTGCACAGTGAAATGAGCAATCAGTACGGCCGCTTGCCGTTGCTGGTGACGCGGACCTTCGGTGAGGGAAAGGTGTTGTTCATGGGAACCGATGGTGCGTGGCGTTGGCGAAAGGGCGTCGAGGATAAGTACCATTATCGTTTTTGGGGACAGGTTGTGCGTTGGATGGCCTATCAGCGGAATATGGTCAAAGGCAAGGGAATGAGGCTGTTCTACAAGCCAGATCAGCCGCAAGTGCGACAAACGTTGACCTTCAGTGCGCACGTCATGGACAAAGGGGGGGAGCCTCTCCAAAAAGGGGATGTGCTCGTTACCGTTACATCACCCACTGGCAATGTTGAAACTGTCCGACTGTTAGCAGAAGGCGATCTGTGGGGCGTGTTCCAAGGACGTTTTACGCCCGAGGAACCAGGCAACCATGCCGTTGCTGTGATCTGCCAGCAAACCGGAGTGAAGTTGGACGCGTCGCTGTTTGTCCGTGGCCAGGCGATCGAACAGATCGGCAAACCCGCCAGGCCTGATGTGCTGGATGAGATCGCATTGGTGTCGCGCGGCAAGGCGGTTGGACGCGACGACGTGAGTCAAATTATCCAGTTGCTTTCCTCTTTGCCAAAGCCCGAACCGTCATTACGACGACTGCAGTTGTGGAGCCATCCGGTGACGTGTCTCACGTTGGTCTTGCTGCTTGGGATCTTTTGGGTCTGGCGGAAAGCGGTTGGGCTTATCTAAGACAGGTTACCGCCGGCATTGTCCGG
The DNA here is from genome assembly GCA_028823035.1 of Rubripirellula sp. Lineage (GTDB taxonomy): Bacteria > Planctomycetota > Planctomycetia > Pirellulales > Pirellulaceae > Rubripirellula. The sequence continues at coordinate 8,350 of JAPKCI010000148.1, read as the reverse complement.
TTGGTCGTCTGAAGGGGCTTGGCAAGCGCCATTTGCGAATCGTGGCCGCTCGCCAACGAAAACTGACGCGGCTGATAACGATCAACCTGTCGGTCCGCCGGATCTCGACTCTCGCTTAGCCTGTGGGTGGTCGTTGAATGTCGCCAACAGCAGAATGTTCAACTCTGTAAGTTGACCAACATGAAATTGAGCAACATGAAATTGAGTAACATGCTTAGAAAATACGGGACCGGAAAAACGTTCTGGAATTTTCCGTTCAGAAACAACAGGCGGAAGACCTGCAAAGCGACTGGCATACCGCCGGTGTGGGGCGGTTCGTCCTGAACACAATTGGGTGTGGTTAATTGCGAGCTTCGACTTTAGTCTCAGTGCTTGTGTTGCCTGCGGGTTTAGTGGTGGATTTGGGTCTGGCGGGCAGGATAGACTTGCTCGGCGGCGTTTTTGTGTCGGTTGATGGCGTGTCGCCTTGTGCAGCGTCAGCGGGTTTGTCGGTGTACAGCGGGATCGGAACCAAAACGAGTCGCAGAGGCGTGCCTTGTGGGGGAATACGACTCGTGAAGGGAAGGAAGAGCAGATCATTGGCATCCGCACTGCTGGCGACAGGGATATCCATCATGGCTGAGTTGAAATTCGAGACGCAGATCATATCCCCTGAGTCCGCGCGATAGTACTCTTGTCCGGTTGCGGGGTCTTTCCAAAATCCGCTGCCCGAGAATACCCAGTCAGGTTCCATCTGTTTCCCAGTCCTTGCCTGCTTGACCCAACGGCGACCGTCGACTGCCTGGAACTTACCCTCTTTGTCGCGATAACAGACCCATATTCGAATGCGTTGTCCGGTCGCAGGCACGAACCGGGGCAGAAATTCAACGGGCGTGCCGTGCTTCGCGCCGACCGCCAGCAGTGCCGCATGAACTTCCTTGGATCCGGGCAGCGTTCCGATGATCGACTCATGTTCCTTGGTCCCTTCTGGACAGGCGAACATTTCAAGCGGTCCATCAGTCATCGCGACATAGCCATCCAGGATGACTCGTTTGCGTTTTGAGTCGATCCAAAGATGGTTTTTACTGATGGACTTTGCGTTGGGCGGAGGCGCGAAAGCCTGTCGGGCGGTTGTTCCAGGAGCTACGTAGGTATCGAGAATCGGATCAATTTCCTCCTGCGTTGCCGTTCCATCCCCGGTCGGAGGCTGCCCCGGCGTCGGCAGGGTGGGCAGTGAATCAGGATTTTGGGCAGCCGGCGTTTCCGATCCATTTTGCCCGTTGGTATCACCTGCTTCCGGTTCCGTTGAAGCAACCGAACGCGAATCAGGGTCCTGAGATGATGCTAAATGAGCAGACATGCTGAAAGCGAACAGAATGCCAAGGATTGCGAGTGGGGTTTTCATCACTTCTATCCCGCGGACGGGCCTGTCTTGGATGGTTAACTTGAACGTCATGAGACGGTCTCTTGCCGGGATTTCGGCATGGAAGGGGGGGAGATTGGCACCGACTACAGCGAAGCCACTGTGTTTTCGAGGTTTTGGTTCACGCGGCCCGAACGACATGTTAATCGTCGGACGCAAAAGAAACACTAGAGGATTCCCATGGGCTATGAGTTAGGGTAGCAACTTTTGAGCAGGAAGGTATCGCCAAGCCGGTGAGCGATTATCCTTGCAGGTATCGTGCCAATGACCGATGGCGTTCCAGCCACGGTGAGGCGAGCGTCTGGACCAGGAATCGCCGATACCTGGGGCCTTGATGCTCAAAATTGCGGCGGTGCTGATGAAAGTACCGCCCTGACTGAAATAGGGTTGAGCTTGATGTCGATTGAAACCTTTCCGGCTGAACGTGATGATGCTGAACGTGATGATGCTGAACGTGATGATGCTGAACCGGGTGATGCTAAACCGGGTGATGCTAAACCGGGTGATGCTAAACCGGGTGATGCAGCTGCCAACTCCGCAGCGGAGCCTGCCCTCGAGGAACGTTGGGATCGGTTGTCTCAGCGGCTGTGTCAACTGAATCACCCAAAGTACGCCCGCAAGATGTTTGGCGATTCCAGCGAGCGAGGTAATGTGTACCGTTGGGGTGTGGCGGCATCGCTGGGACAGGCGTGTGACCCGCTGACAGTCGTTTTGTCTCGACTTGGCTGTGCTGACAGCAAGGTGTGCGTGAAATCTATCGATCTCGATCGGGCCGCGGCGTCCTTCATCGAATTGATTGACGGCATGAAGGATGTCAAACTCGCCGACGCACATCAGGCGATTTTATGGGCCGCGGCCTTGCCTGCTCTTGCCGATCGAATTGAACCTCATCGTTGGTGGCGTCTGACATCTACCCTGCAGCAATTGCATGAAGCGATGCTCCAGAGGAATTCTGTGGATTCCTGCACTCATCTGATGCTGGCTGGTGAACTGGGACTGACACTCGCCTGGCGTGTTCGGTGCGTAGCTGCCTGCCAGCAGTTGGCAAATAGAGCCGCAGAGTCGGTCAGACGCTGGTGCGAGCGGGAAACAGAGGCCGTTTCAGTTGTTTTAGCGCATGCTGGGGATACACGGCTGGTGCTGGGATCGCTGCTGCGTTGTCAGGCGTTAGTGGAGCGAGTTGCTAAACGAAAATTTCGCAAGGCGGATCGCAGAACTGCAGCGTTGTTAGCGAACTGGGCTGCCGTATTTACACATCCAAGTGGGACGGCTTTCAGCGATGCGACGGTCATGGAGATGGAAGACGATTACACCGATGCGGGATTGATACCGCGCCTGATGGACGAGCACGCCGAGGCATTAGGCCCCGCCTTTGCGGCTGCATGCGGGGAGGCTCCTGTTGGCGGTCGTTTGGCTTGGGAGGTTGGGTTACCCAAATCTTTTCACCATGATCGAGAGGCAAAGTTGGCCGTGGCGTTTCCAGAATGGGATGTCAGGCGTGGCAGGTTCCATCTCGATTATTCAAGGGAAGACCCGTGGCTTGAGTTGTTCGCAGGGCGGCGAAAGGTGTTCGCTGGAAAAATTCAGGTCAGATTGGAATTGGATGGCACTGAGCAGCATCCATGTGGCGATTGGTCAGAGGTATGCGAGTACAGTGATGACGATGTCCACTACCTTGAAATCGAGCAACACTGGACGGGTGGAATAACCGTCCAACGTCAGTTGATGCTGATCCGTGACGATCGTTGCCTCTTGCTTGCCGATAGTCTGGTTCCTGAGAATGTTGAAGAGGTAACCGAGTCGACGCTGGATTATTGGATCAATCTGCCGCTGGATCCCTCGATTTCATGGCGTCCGGATTCGGAAACCAGAGAAGGTTTTCTTGCTGACGAAAAACAAAGGGTACTTGTCGTGCCGCTTGCCGCCGGGGAATGGTCGATGGGGCCAACGGATTCCACTATCTCGGAAACCGCGGATCGACACCTGCAACTTTACACCCGTGGCCGGCATTCGTTGTATGCGCCGTTGTGGTTCGATTTTCAGCGACGGCGTTTTTCGCGGCCACGTACCTGGCGACAATTAACGGTGGGTGACCAACTTAGGCTGGTGTCGCGACATGAAGCAATTGCTTACCGTGTACAGGCTGGATCGGAGCAATGGATGGTTTACCGTTCGCTGGGTCAGCGACGTTGCCGAACGACGTTGGGTAAGCATCTGATAGCCGGGTTTTACGGTTCGCGATTCTATCCCGGCGACGGTTCGCACGAGGAATTAGTCACGGTCGACGAGAGCTATCTGACGGATGATTGAACAAAAAATGCAACAGCGTCTTTCCGAAAATTGGCAGGCGGTCCAGCAGAAAGTTCACGAGGCCGCGATCAATTCGGGTCGCGCAGAAGATTCGGTGCAGATCATTGGTGTCTCGAAATACGTCGATGCAGAGACAACCCTCGCTTTGGTAAAGGCAGGCTGCCGACAGTTGGGCGAAAGTCGGCCGCAGTTGATGTGGCAGAAAACAGAGGAATTGACGTTTGATCAACCCGTCACCTGGCACATGATCGGACACCTGCAGCGAAACAAGGTCCGCAGGTTATTGCGATCCAAGCCGATGATTCATTCTGTCGACAGTCAACGTATTCTTGCTGCGATTGCCGAGCATGCCTCGAATCAAGGCTTGATCGTGGATGTGTTGCTGGAGGTAAATGTCAGCGCTGATGAGGCGAAAACTGGATTCCTACCCGAAAGTCTGGAAGCCGTTCTCGATTCGTTACCAGCGGCCGGGGTTCGTGTGAAGGGTTTGATGGCCATGGCTGGGTGGGGGACGAGTAGCGACGCAGCCAGAACTCACTTCGATAAGACGCGAGAACTGCGAGATCGATTAAGTCAGTCAAGTGGTCAAGCACTGCCGGAACTGTCCATGGGGATGAGTGGAGATTTCCCGGAGGCGATTCGTGCGGGTGCCACGATGGTGCGGATTGGATCAATTCTGTTTGAGGGTCTGATTGATCAAGGATAGAACCCGAATTTCTGTTCACGCCACACCTGGTGTGCGGCGCACGCATGTGGGAGGAACCCACGATGGTGCATTGAGAATTCGGGTGACAGCGGCTGCCGATAAGGGGCGTGCCAACAAGGTGATCATTGAGGCACTGGCTGATGCACTGGGAATTCGAAAATCGCAGATTGCACTGATCAGTGGTGAAACCAACAGGCGAAAACTATTTGAAGTGGGCATCGCGTCCAACAAACTGGATCCGGTACTTCACCGGCTGCTGCGGGAATCTTGATCCCTCTGCCTGCAGAGATGGATGCCGGTTCGAGACGCCATCGCCACGAACGCTCGGTACGCAGGTGAACGTCCCGGCTGTTCACGCCCTGACCTAGTATCAACGCGGCTGACTTGACTGGTCAATGAGAACCTAACATCTCTTGGACACGCTGTTCAATGGTTGACGTGATGGTGCTGCTCTGTGACTTGACCTTGCGGTCGCTGCTGACTTCGACCGGCTCGCCAAAATGGACCTTCACACGCCGCTCCGCCTTGATCGTGGCAGTCGTCTTTCTGAGAACGTCTTCTTCGAACTTGTCGATGGTTTCAGCCATTCGGTCGGTCGTGGGATGATCGACAACGTAATCGCCTGGATAGCTGAAAGACTGGATCACCAAGAACAGGTCCTCCATGTCGTCTTCGAGTTTCTGACGTTGGACCTCCTCCAGATTTTCCTGCTGGAGCTGTTCCATGATGGTTTTTCTGGCAGCTTTAACCCGCTCTGGGACCTTTTTTTCTGCGGCTTGCAATTGGTTGCGTGATTCGACTGCGGACAAAATATGTTCACGCAACGTAGCGATTCGTTCTGGAAGACGGCCAGACTGCGACTTTTTCAGATACTCGAGTTCCTTGACGATCAATAACACCTCGGCGAAATCGTAAATCCGCTGTTCGAGCGGTAGCTTCGTTTTGGGCCTCCAGAAAATGGACGCCTCCAGTTCACTCATTATCGCAAGTAACGATTCGGTCGGGTCTTTGACGTAACGATAGGTTATGGCGCAGGGAATGCATGAAATGGGGCGTTTGCTCTTTCTGGCGGCAGCCACGGCGATGGCAGCTGCACCCTCACGAAACGGTGTTACCCTGTCATTGCAATGGTAGATTTCTCCCTCAGGAAAAATCACGAGTGGCTCGCGTTGGTCTTGCAGGATGCTGGTAGCCAGTCGAAAAGCACCAATGTCATTGGCTTCCCGGTCAACGCTAAAGCACCCGTGTTTGGTCAGCAGCCATCTCGTCAGCCACGATTTTTCATGGAATACATGCCATGTTGCCATGACATGCAACGCGGTTCCGATTTGATCTGCTGCGGAATAAATTACGTAAGGATCTGCGTGGCTGGAATGGTTGGGCATGATCATGACACCCTCACCCTTGTCCAGGCGTTCGCGCACGATGTCGTCTCCTTGGACATCAACCTGGGAAATTCGAATCAGACGCTTCTGTTGGCGTTCGCGAAATGGCCGCAGGTACTGGACCAAAGTTGGGCTGATTTTTGGTTTCCAGACTTGGGGAGCAAACAGCATCTGATACCGGTTCATGATGCTTGGTTTTTCCAGTCGATGCTGTTCATTTGTGCCATGGCCAGCATCAATGCTTGTGTTCCGTCTTTTTTATGACCCTGAGCGGCTACTGCTTGGTAAAGCTGCTGAGCCATTGCCAATCCGGGTAATGACAGATTCATCGCGGCTGCCTCGTCCAGTGCAATCCGCATGTCTTTGATGAAGTGTTCGACGAAAAAACCCGGGTCAAAGTCACCATCAATCATGCGGGGTGCCATGTTTGTCAAAGACCAACTTCCCGCGGCTCCTGATGACACGCTTTTGAGTACAGTTGGCAGGTCCAGACCTACTTTGGTAGCGTACAAAAGGCCCTCGCACACCGCGATCATACCAGCGGCTATCAGTGTTTGATTGACCATCTTCGTGTGTTGGCCGCGTCCCGGACCACCTTGGTGCACAATCGTTTTGCCCATCAATTGGAACAGAGGCTCGATTCGAGCTACCTGTTCGGCTTGTCCACCGATCATGATCGACAAGCTGGCGTTGCGAGCGCCGGTATCGCCACCGCTCACGGGCGCGTCAATACTGGCGACACCGATCTTGTCAGCTTCAGCAGCAATGCGTTCGGCGAGAGACGGCTTGCTGGTCGTCATGTCGACGATCGTCATGCCCGCCGAGGTTCCGCTCAGAACACCGTCCTCACCCAGAATTACCTGTTCCACATCAGAGGGAAAGCCGACGATCGTAAACACGACATCGGAGCGTTCAGCAACCTGACGAGGTGAACCAACAAGCACGGCACCTCGATCTATAAGAGCTGCCGCTTTTTGCGGGCTGCGGTTGTAGACGGTCGCTTGGAATCCGCCTGTCATCAGGTGTCCACACATGCTGCTGCCCATCACGCCGGTCCCGATCCAGCCGACCCGAGTGTTGTCGGGATCAATGGGATTGTGTTCCTGGGTCTTGTTCACGCTTGACTCCTACGTAGGGGATTCAATGGGGTTGCCAACCGGTCGCTGCGAAACAACATAGCAGGCAATGAACCAAATGGAACAGAGCCTGATCGAGGACGCGGTTCGTGAATGACAGTCAGTCAAACATTGAGAGGCAGCGGTAAGACAGCTGCGAAAAATCCACCGCTAGGCCGCTCGTAAGCGTTGGATCTCCTGCGGAGAACTGCCAAGCCAGATGGCGGTTGTCCACGGAGGTAATTCCTGACGCGCGTCTGCCAATCCAATCACAAGGTCGCGGGTTGGGCCACCGGGTCTCGCTATGGCGGCTGTAATCTGTACGCTCGCATTTTGGTGATCTGGAAACGCTTGTGCATCTGGCGGTGGCGTTTCATCAGCGGACAAGTCGCTCGTCAGCTTGCTGCTGTGCTTGCGCTTTATCGGCGACCCCATGACTGTTGATGCTAATCCGCTTTGCAGCAACGCCCGATTGATTGCTCGTGCCTGAAAGGCCGCAACTTGGTCAGACAGCAATGTCAATGCACTGGGCATGCCCCTATGCCAGTCGACGCGTATGCCCCGGTTGGTGTGTGTCAAAAGTTCTCGGGTTAGTTCGATGAAGAATCTGGGCCGAAACGAAAGATAAGGCGGCGTAATCAGCACCGGAGTGGAGGCATGCCGGTCTGCGAGAGACACGATCTGTTTTGCGATCTTTTGTAATGGCATTGATAACGGTTCAGCATGGGCATCACGATAGCAGGTTAACGCGAGCAGACTGCATTCAACTTTTTGACCGCATGCGTGCGAGCAATTGACGGTAATCAACCAAGATTGGTTGTGGTGAATCAGTGCTGGTTTTCGCTTTGTCGATGCGCCGCAGTTCAACCTCGTCTTCAATGACCAACAAGTCGCTGTCGTCCTGCCCATGGTAAGGTGCGCTTAAAGCATCACTGTGTTTATCTGTTCCAGAGTTCAAAGCATCGAGTTCTGTCTCAGTGGAGTCAATGCGGGTAGTCAATGCGGGTGCGTCCAATGACTCAGTGGATATTTGTTGCTGTTGGGAACTGTCTTGGCAACCGATTTCGATATCGTGTGGTTGGTCAAGACGGTTGTCGCTGAGGTCGGCCTGCGCTTGCAAACGTGCCACACCGGGCACTGTGTCTTCTGTGCGATATTGAACGCTTGCTGCGTTGGTATCAAGCAAGAGCCCATTGATGTCAAGGATTTCCTCGTGCAGGATAGATTCGATTTGAGCCGTATCGATCGGGTAGATCATTGGGGACAGAATCGATTTGTTCATGGTCGTGAGGTGTTGTTCGTCCTCAAAGGCGCCAAACAGGTCCTCGTTGGATTTTGTGTTTGCAGAGACTTCAAGGGAATCAGAGGCTGATTTCGCGGCATTGAAGTTCGCATCAACGTTCGCATCAACGTTCGCATCAACGTTCGCATC
>JAPKCI010000449.1 GCA_028823035.1 Rubripirellula sp. | reverse complement strand
TCTACTCGTCGGCAACGTTCTACTCGTCGGCAACGTTCTACTCGTCGGCAACGTTGACAAACACCTTCAAGGCATCTTTGTCTTCTACAAGCAGACGCATCATCTCGGCGTAATTTTCCAGACCATCGACGGGATTCGTAAGGATTTTTCCAAGCACCTCCGGATACATCATTTCTCCCAGGGCCAAGTCTTTGATTCCCATTTCGAAATGGTGGCGGTTGGCGTTCACACTGCCCAGCAACAATTTGTTCCCTAGCACCCATTGCAAGTTGATCTTGTCCGTAGGGACTTCGCTTTTGTTGTCGCCACCGGTGATACCAGTCCAGACCAGCACGCCATTGAGCCCCAAATGCTCCATCGCTTCAAATGCCAACCGGCTGCTACCGGTTGCATCGACAATCAAATCTGGCTTGCCCGTCTGCTTCACCAGATCGTCCCACGACGTCTCTCGCGTGCTGATGTAAGTCGCTTCGAGTCCCTTCACGATCTCGCTCTTCAGATTCGGAGCTTCACCACGAGCCAGCGTGTAAACCTCCAAGCCTCGCAATTTGAGTACCAGAGTTGTTAACAAACCGATCTGCCCCGCACCCAACACATAGGCAACTTGAGGACGCCAGACCTTCATCCTTTGTTGCGCTTCGTAAGCCTGGTGCACTGCCTTGGCCGCACAACTCATTGGCTCCATCAGCACATGAAGATGCTTCAAACCCATAGGAACCCGAACAATGTATTCCGCTTCTTCAACAAAGTACTCAGTCAGGTAACCGTGACGAAGATTGATGCCACGCTCGTAGTACTCCTCCTCGCTGGTCATATCATTCGTACCAATCAGATCGTAAATCGACCCGCCGGGACGCCGTACTGTCGCCGTGACATAATCTCCAACCTTGACCCGTTTGACGTGCTCGCCAACCGCCTCGACCACGCCAAATGATTCGTGGCCGATAACCAAGTGACCATCTCCCTCAGGAGCATTTCCATAAAGGGCGTCATTGATCTCGCGATCGGTGGCATCAACACCGACTTTCAAGACGCGTACCAAGACCCCCAGACCGCCAGCCACTTGGTCCAGCGTGGGCTTCTCGATCTCTTTCAGGTGGACACTATTCGGGGTGCCGGGCGTTACCGCAACTGCTTTCATCGGGGACTCTGATGGGCGTTAAATACGCGAAAATGAGTTTCGTTGAGCGATATTATCAGCCTGAAAGCTGACGTATCAGAGGGGGGATCGTGACCCGTCCGAACAGCCAAAATGACCAGACAGCCCAAAAGGTTTCAAACAAGCCACCCGGATTGACTAACAGAGCCGGAAGTTATTTTTCACAACGGTACGTTGTCAAAATTTAATTGATCCGTAACAGTTAAGGTAGAATCATCGTCGAGATTCACTTCCTGCCAACCCCATGCGGGTCAGAAATAGCTGCCAGGGCACCGGGACGACCTGCTAGAACACCGGGACGACCTAGCGGCCAAGCGTTCTCGCGGCCAAGCGTTCTCGCGGCCAAGCGTTCTCGCGGACCATCAAAACTGAATTTCCCCGTCAAACTGATGACCTCCAAGGCAACCTCTCAGGAACTCCGCTCGGTCGATCGAGAATTGCTAGCCGCAATGCGTAGCGGTGAAACATTAGGTGTGGGTGAGTTGACCCAACAGTTGGGTGTGACGGCAACCGCGGTCCGCCAGCGGATTGAGCGACTGCTGGAATCAGGGCTGATTGATCGTGAAAAGGTCGTTGCGGGCAGGGGCAGGCCAACCTACCGCTACCGCCTGACGGTGACAGGACATCGCAAATCGGGAGCCAATTCAGCTGATCTGGCTGACGCCATGTGGCGTGAAATTCTGGCGTTGGAGGATAAATCAGTTCGCAACCAACTGGTTTCGTCGATCGCGACCCGTCTCGGTCGACAATTCGCATTGCACTTCGAGTCCAGTCAATCGACCGACACCTTCGAAGACCGAATGCAGAAACTCTCGGAAATGATGTCGGCACGGCAGATGGTCACCGAGGTTTCGCATGCCGGTGAGTTGCCGGTTCTGGATATTGGTGTGTGTCCTTTCCCGACCCTAACGGATACCTCGGATGACCGAGCCATGTGCCGTTTGGAAGAGCAGATGATTTCCGAAGCTCTCGGCCAACCAGTTCATCTCAGCAGTTGTCGCCTGGATGGTGATAAGTGTTGTCAGTTTTCTGCGGTTACTTCAGGAGCAAAAGCGACTGAATCTCGCGTTCCCATTCCGTCAGAAAACTAAATCTCAACATTGCCTCAGCTTGCCATAACTCACTGAACAGCAGACCTGCAACCCGCCTCAGCCCAGCAACCATCATTTGCAACCGTCCTGAACTCGCCTGCTCAGAAACCGAACACGTCATGTTCCGGACGAAACCAATCCACTTCCAATCATTTCCGTTTAAAATCCCCTAAGATGACACACGTTCTTAAAATCGCGAATCTGCACGTCAACGTTGGCGACAAGCCAATTCTGCGTGGGGTCAACCAGGAAATGATTGCTGAAGAAGCGGCTGTCTAACACGGCTGCTTAACACGGCTGCTTAACACGGCTGCTTAACACGGGACAAAGACAGAGCAAGCAGGAATAATTCATGGCAACTGACGTCACCGAATCGGCCGAAATTGGCGAAATCAACAAGTACAACTTTCGCACGGAGACTACCGGGGGCTTTAAATCGCAGAAGGGTATCAACGCCGACATTGTGAACCAGATCTCCGACATCAAGAACGAACCTGACTGGATGCGAGAATTTCGCCTCAAGTCACTCGAAATTTTCGAGTCGCGTCCCATGCCGAAGTGGGGCGGCGACATCGATCTCGATTTCCAGGACATCTTTTACTACCTGAAACCAACCAATGGCCAACGCAAGACCTGGGATCGAAGCCGACGACGTGCGTTGCACCCACGGTAGCACAACGGCCAAAGTCGACGAAGAACAAATTTTCTACGCACGCTGTCGAGGCTTCACTCGCAAAGAAGCAACGCGTATGATTGTCAGCGGATTCTTTCAGCAAATTTTTGACCGAATTTCAATCGAAATCGTCCGCGAAGCATTGGCTGCGGCTATCGCCCGTCAGGTACGTGAGTACGTATAATAAACACGTACAACAGCCAACCCTGCCAGTTCGACTCGAAAGCAACCAAAACCAGAGCACATAGAGGCACATGCAGTAAGGCGTGAGTCAGGTCACAGTCCTCCACGGAACAGTCCTCCACGGAACAGTCCTCCACGGAACAGTCCTCC
>JAPKCI010000147.1 GCA_028823035.1 Rubripirellula sp. | reverse complement strand
CGATGCTGAACCAATCCGATGCTGAACCAATCCGATGCTGAACCAATCCGATGCTGAAAACGACGCATTTGTTCAAAGCGATGGTACGCTGACGTGGTAAGCCCTGGTGGTTGAGTTTTTTTCGCGGTGGGTTGGCAGACGATAAAACCATAGGATTGTGGTCCATGTCGGCGACACGTTGTCAGTGTTGCTTTGGGCCAGCAGCGTGTTGGGGTTTCGTTTCCCGAACGAAGCATGCGATCAACGTTCCTGCCATCATCAGGCCAACCACCAACGCGTAGCCGCGAAGTTCCTGAGTGGCGCTGGGCAGGTTGTTTGCTGAAACACCGATTCCAGCCAGATAGCCGACTCCTGGTTGGACTGCCACTGGCAATATCATGACGATGAAATTAACGAATGCCAATTGAACACCTCGTGTGTGTCTTTCGGCAAAGTCAGCTGTCATGACAAAGGCAAGTGATTGCCCTCCCGTAGTAACACCGAGGGCAGCCAACAGAATGATAGTGAGCCAGGTCGGTTCGACGGCTGACAGCATCAGCAACGCGGCAATGACGCATGATGCGATGCTACAGCCGACGAAGAGGATTTTGCGGCGGCCCCATCGGTCAGCCAGATGTCCGACACCAACGCCACCGATGGCAAATCCGACAAATACAAGTGTGGTTGCCAGACTGGCCCCGGTCGTCCCAATACCGGTTTCAATCTCCAGGAAGGTGACTCCCCAAAGGTCACCAATCACGGAAATCGGTAAATATAAGCCTGCCGCGGCAAGCGAGATCAGCCACAACTGGCGGTTGCCCGCGATGCGCAGGATCATCGGAATCATGGGTTCAGGAAGATCTGGTTCGTAGCCGTCCTCTCGCATCAAATTGACAAACCAGGAGGGACGTTTTGGTAGCAAACACCACAGCAGGCTGGCAATCGCGATTCCAACTGCACCGCAAACAAACAGTGGAATTCGCCAACCGTATGCTTCGGACATGGTTGCCAAAGGGTACTGGGCCGTGCAGCCTCCTAACGTTCCCATCGCAACGGTGATGCCGGGGATGATTCCATGTCGATGTGGTGGAAACCATACCAAAGCCAGATAAACGACACCGAGGTAAGCGACCGAGCTTCCCAATCCCTGCAGAAAACGTCCGATTCCCATCACAACGATGCTGTCCGTGGAAGCCAGCAGCAGGCATCCCAAAGCCACAAAAATTGCCGATGGTGCGACGACCACCCGGGTGCCAAAGCGATCCAGCATTCGCCCCACAATCAGTTGGGCAGGAGCGTAAGCGAGAAAGTACATCCCCATCGCCAGTCCGAACTGTCCTTCGGTTGCGCCTGACACTTCTCGAATGTCACTTTTCAGAACCCCGGGCGCAACGCGTGCGAAAAACTCATAGCAGTAGAACGCAGCGGCTACAAAGAAAAAGAGCCATGGTTGCAGACCGGTCCTCGCTTCGATTGCGTCAGCGTGCGGGCTGCTGATTTCCGTGCTGGGCATATCCACGCTGCACTCGCCATGCTCTGGGAACGGGACGCTGCCTGGCCAGAGCGATTGCTGTGGCAACCAAGGACAACGCTGGTCCCCGAATCAGGATGCATCTCAATGTTATTTACTCTCAGGTGCAATAGTCTAGCGTCTTCAACTTGCAGCATCATCCTCTCGGTTGCTGTGTTGCCCGGTTTGGAAACTTCCGGATTGCGGTTCATCCTTTTCTGCTATGATCTCCCGTGTCGGCGGACTTGCGATTCCTGAACAGGGTTGTTTGGTGAGGTTGCTTGGTGAGGTTGTTTGGTGAGGTTGTTTGGTGAGGTTGTTTGGTGAGGTTGTTTGGTGAGGTTGTTTGGTGAGGTTGCTTGGTGAGGAATTCCGGGGCCAGATTTGGGATGGTTTCATTGGGATGTGCGAATGCAAGGTCGACCCAACGCCGCAGCGTGTTCCGAAAGGCGACGTTGCCCGGCACCAGTACACCGTGAACGTTGAGTGTTTAAGGCTCGTGTTTGAATCTGAGCGATCGGATGCAACAATGAATTGGCTTTCTTCATCCAGATTGCGTCATGTATAGCCATCCTGAGTACCCTGTCCTGACGCGGAGCGAGTACCGTGAGATGTTTCGAGCGGCCCAGCGCAGCGGCCCAGTCACCGTCCCCTGGCACCTCATTGCAGTCTTGGTTGCATACTCTCTGATTCTGGGTAGCTACGGGGTACTCGCGTTGGGGAGTCGATGGACTTTTCTTTTCAGTGCGTTGCTGCTTGCTGTCGGGATGCTGATGTTGCAGATCGTGTTGCATGAATCAGCGCATCATTCTCTGTTCCGGACTCGCTGGGGCAATTCATTGATTGGCTGGCTGACAGGTCTGTTGGTGCTGACACCGTCCTGCAGCTACCAGCGGGGGCATGCTGCTCATCATCGATTTGCCGGAACAAAGCGTGACCCCACCGCAGCGCCGGATGGTCCGCGTTGGCACAAGAAGTTCGTTGAATGGTTGGTGAAACTGCATGTTGTGCCGGTTTTGTATCTCAGCGGAGTCTATTTGCCGTACCTGATCTACGATTTGAAATCATCATCTAAAATGCACAAACTGGAATGTTGCTTGAATCTGGCAGCAATGGCAATGTGGCACGGCATACTTGCATGGCTGTTCGGGCCCGTCCGGTACTTCGGAGTTTTGATGCTCGCTTTCTGGGCATCAGCGATGCTGTATGAGTATCTGTTTACTCAACATCAGCACGTTGGCCTCTCACCTGTACCCCACAAAAGGGAGCAGTATCGACTACGGGAACAACAGAGTTTTTCGCGATCGGTGCGCATGCCTTGCGCCGGGATGTTGATGTTCTTCAATCTCCACAAGGAACATCATCTCTTTCCAAATCTTCCCTGCGGTTACATGCCCCGAATTCACCGTTGGCTACGGCAGAATCGTCCAGATCTGCTCGACTTTACATCGGAACATCTTGGCATCCTGCAGAGAAGATCTGATTTGAGAGTCTACGAGCCAACGGAGGGTGACCATGCAGTCTGAATTTGATTGGGTCCGTCACTCTGCTTTTCCAGATCCGCAACGGAAAGACTTCCGCTTTCAATCGCTGCGAGCGATGCTGGCCTCATCCAGTAATGAAGAAGTTGCCAGGAATCCAATTCTGGTCGGGGTCGTGGATGGGAAACAGACCATCGTCACTTTGGAAAACTTGCAGGTTGCCGTCTGTTCTGCTGAACGGTGGCGTGTGCAACAGGGACTAGATGTCGGCAGTCGTGTGGTGCTTATACGGCTTCCGTATTCATCTGAATTGGTCATTGCAGTTAATGCGATTGCGTTGATGGCGATTGGCGTCAGTGTCGTCTTACCCACCGAAGGTGTGAGTGGGAATATCGAGGATCTGCTGGTTCGAACCGAGTGCCGGCGTGTTCTGTACCCGATCGATAAGTCGGGGATGCAATCGAATCCACAGGTGACCAAGGGGGCTGACAGACTGCGTGCCCTGGCATGCGGGTTGAAGCTGCCCGAGTGTCCGCTGCCGGTTGAGTTTCCCCTGACCACTGGGCGTGAACTGGATCAAGGAGAAGAGCAGGAAGAGCAGGGAGAGCAGGGAGGCAATTGGGAGGTAGGTGAGGGGAGTAACGAGTGCGTTTTGCAGGGCAAGGGCAACTCGGGGGCAGAGGATGGTGCTTCACCAGAAGTGCTTGTGCTGACGACTTCGGCCAGCAGTGGACCACCCAAGCTTGTCCGCTACAGTGAACTGGCTTTACTGAGGGTTGCTGAATCGTGGCACGCGGCCGGGTTGCTCGATCTTGAGACGACGGGTGGACCGTCGTTGTGCCCGCTGCTGTCTCACTCCATGGGAATGCGGAACGTTTTGCATGCCGTCTGGACAAGGCAACCGACGCTGATGATACCGCCTGAGTGGATGCATGAAGCACCACACCGGGCATTGCAGTTATTACAGGACTGGCCACCGAATCACCTCACGGCAGGCCCGGCATTGATTGATGCGATCGCACAGCTTTCAAGAATTTTGCCCGAGGCACGCAAAGCCCTGCGATCGCTGTGCGTCGTCGTTTCGTCGGGATCAACCTGGACGCATCGCAATGCCACTGCCTTTGCCGAGGCACGTGTTGCAAATGCTTTTGGCATGACAGAAACCCAGCAGGTATTGTCCACGCTGCTGTTCACTCAAGGGCAGTCAACGGTCCACGCAGACGCTACTGTTGCTGATGGAACCTGCAAATCAACCCTGGCTCAGCAACTTGGTCTGCCCTTGCCGGGAGTTTCTGTGGCAGTTCGTTTTGATGATCTGGCATCCTCCACTGGCTGTCTGTTTGTTCGTTCCGCTTTCAAAGCGACGGGTTATGTGGGGCAAGGTGATTTTGGCGAATGGCTGGACACCGGTGATGTTGTCCGTGTGGTGAATGACCAACTTGAATACGTCGGGCGGCGTGAGATCGACTTTCTTAGTCTCGGCACCGGCTTGAAAGTTGCCACAGCGGATTTGCGATGTCGGTATCAGGAACTAGAGAAAGAGTTTTCCTATGTTGATTTTCGGTCAAGTCCTCGTCGCATGGGCGTTGCCGCACTGGTTTATTGCGACTCACGTGACCCTGCTTCACCAGAATTGCACTGTCGTCTTCGTGAACAAGTCAGTGCGTTACATGAACAGTGTGATCTAAGCAGCGATGGTTTTCACTTGCGGCATGCTCCGCTGGTCGCTGTTGGATTCGTTTCCGGCCATCCGCCCCATTTGGGAATCGGGAAAACCAATGTGTCAGCGGTTGAGGAGGAAAATAGTGCTTTAATTGAGGCGTTGAACGACGCGGAAGGTCGTCATCCTCACATGACTGAGATTGAACCACCCCGTTTGGGCGATGATGCGTGGTATCAATCCAGCATGCCACTTGTTGGCAATTTGATGCAGGCCTTGAAACTGGATGTTGAGTTCAACAAGGGTCGGGGTGATCGCCTGATTCTGATACAGAATGGCGAACAGCGGCAAGTACTTGATTTGGTGGGTGGATATGGCGCGAACCTGCTCGGTCACGGTCGCACCGATCTGAAAAAGGTGGCGATTGAGGCGTTGAATGAGATTCCCATGCTTGATCAGGGAAGTCGGCGTTCGGCTGCATCGCGTTTGGCTACACAACTGTCAAATCGAGTCGGGCGTGAAACAGGTCGCCGGTACGTGTGCTTGCTGAGTTCCACCGGATCCGAAGCGGTTGAAACGGCATTGAAGCATGCGCTGTACAAGTGGCGGCGGCGGTGCGATGAAGTCAATGCCGAGATCAAAGCTGAGTTCGGAGCAAAGTACCCGCAAGCCGTCGCGGCATGCTGTGATGAAAACCAGCGACAGTTCCATGCTTTCCAACCACTGCTGATTGCGTTGCAGGGTGGATTTCATGGTAAGACAACGGGTGCCTTGAACGCGATGTCCGATGAGTCGCAGAGGACGCCGTTTGACGGATTGCTAGGAGCACGCACGAAGTTCATTCAACGTACTGAATTTTCGATGGCACCACAGGTGCTGGATCAAATCTGCTCACGGGAAGTTGTGAGCTTGCAGCGTCCTGATGCAGCAGACCCGGAAAATCGGGTGGATGAGGTATTGGTATCTGGTGTGATCGCAGTGATCGCAGAGCCGATTCAGGGTGAGGGTGGAATACTCGAGGTACCGGAGGCATTCTTCGAGGCCGTGCACGATCATGATCTGCCCCTGATTGCGGACGAGATTCAATCTGGGCTGGGACGCAGCGGGCGCTTTCTTGCTACCGGCGGGGTTGCTGCGGATTATTACCTGATTGGTAAGTCGCTTGGCGGTGGGATCGCGAAAATTGCAGCCACGCTCGTGGATCGCGAGGTTTATGAAGACCGATTTGATCTGCAGACGGGAGCGACATTCTCGTCGGATCGATTCGCATGTGCGGTCGCCTCCAAGGTCCTGGAAATCATTGACTCTGAGGATATTCCTGATCGAGCGAGGCAATTGGGTGACTTGTTACAGGACAGGCTGGCTGTGTTACAGCAGCAGTTTCCCACCGTCGTGTGTAAGGTGACTGGTCGTGGGGCCATGTTCGGTATCGAACTGCGATTTCCCGAGGATTCCAATCGGTTTCTGAAGGCATTGGTTGGGAGTCGATTGGGCTATGTGGCGGCGTCGTATCTGTTGAACCGCCATGGAATTCGCATCCTGCCGACTCTATCTGCACCGTGTGTGTTAAGGATTGAGCCCTCGGTTTATCTGACAGCAACTGATGTGGATCTGATGGTGCGGGGACTGGCGGACTTCTGTTCGCGGCTTGCCACCGACGATGTTGCCGGATTGATAGGCCATTGGGCATGCGACAGGCAAGTGCCATCGGTGAGTGAGGCGACGTCATCTGACACGACCTCGCCTGCGGCCTCTCTGATAAACAACCAACCACCTCTGGTCTCGCGCCGGAAAGCACGACCGTTTACTTTTCAACACGAAACGCCAGTGCAGGGGGCCCGTCGTGTTGGATTTATCTTCAATCCGATCTATCCCGCAGACGAGTTGCTTGTTGAGATCCCGGAATTGATGAAGCTGTCGATCGAAGAACGGATGGAATTGGTTTGGCGGATGCAAACCATGATGGAATTGCATCCGTTTGAATTGTTCAGCAAGAATCTGTTCAACGGACGCGTCTGGATGTGTGGGATTTTGCTGCCGGTTACCCCACAGGTGCTGGGGCAGTGGCATCGCAACGGCAATCTTGCATTGGTGCGTCAACGACTCGACGAGGCCGTCATGCTGGCGGCAAGGAAAGGGTGTCAGACCGTTGTGCTGGGAGCTCAAACCAGCATTGTGACCCGCAACGCTACTACCGTTGCAACGCCACCGGGTGTGCAAGTCGCTTCCGGAAATTCATTCACCGTGGCCACCATGTTGTCGGCGATTGAAATGGAACGGCAGAAACGCGGTATTCCGAAGGACGTCACGATGGGGATTGTCGGCGCCCCAGGGAATATTGGATCATCAATTTTGCGTTGGTACGCGAAAAACGATCGTTGGAAAGGACCTCTTGCACTGTTTGGGCGTTCCGGCGCTGAGCGAAGGCTCAATACCCTGCGGGATTCGCTTGCCGACACGACCACGGCTGACAGAATTGATGTTTCGCTTGATCCGCGCGGCTTGCGTGACTGCGGTTTGATTGTTGTTGCCGTGGGTGGCGAGGGGATCGTTGTAGAGGGTCGGCATGTGCATCCCACAAACAACGTGTTGATTGCTGATGTGTCCCAGCCACGAGCTATCTCGCCAACACTGGAAAGCGAACGACCGCAGGCAAAAGTCATTCAAGCGGGGCTGGTTCGTTTAAAACAGGATCGTCGATTTCGACTGACACCGCATACCCCTGCAGGGACCTGTTTCGCGTGCGCGGCGGAGGCGATTCTGATGGGACTCGAACCTCATGCCATACAACTTCGTGGCGAAGTTGATGCTGAGGCAATCGAAATCATGCAGGCACTGGGCGAAAAGTATGGCATGATTGCTCCCATGCCCATGAAGCATTAGCAACCGCTCGGCAAGTGAACCTGTAATTAGCCGACGAACACGATTAGGCTGCCGGCAGCCTGCAGCCTGCAGTCATTTAACAACATCAAAGATTGATTTCAGATAAACTGAGGTGAATCCGTTGCGGTTGGAACAAGTCATCAATCATCTCGTGACGTGATTCAGGATTTTGTCTACATCACCCTCAATGCGAATGAAACATCATGAGACGTCGATCTTTCTTGACCGCGGCAGCTACCGCCGGGACCTTGTCCTGCCTGAACCAGCGGTCCGTTTTTGCAGCGGAAAAGCCGAAGCTCGAAAAGGGAGCAGTGATTCTGTTTCAGGGTGACTCCATCACAGATGCCGGCAGAAACAAAAAAGAACCCGTTGCCAATGAAGGGCTTGGACGTGGTTATCCGGACCATGTCGCGAAACTGCTGCATGATGCCCACCCGGAACTCGATTTGCAGATTCACAACCGAGGCATTTCTGGCAACAAGGTTCCTGATCTTGATCGGCGCTGGCAAAAAGACTGCATTGATGTTCAGCCTGACATACTCAGTATCCTGATTGGTGTGAACGATATCTGGCACATGTTGAACGGACGCTACGATGGCACCGCCGAGACCTACCGTGATGGATTCACCGCCTTGCTGGATCGAACCAGAAAAGCACTTCCCTCAGTCACTCTTGTTGTCTGTGAACCCTTCGTGTTGATGAGTGGGACTGTCAAGCAAAATAAGGATAAATGGTTCCCCGAGTTCACCAACCGACGGCAATACGCCAAACAGGTCGCAGTTCAGGCAGGCGCGATTTGGGTGCCGTTCCAGACCATGTTTGATGATGCCGTCGCTGCAGGCACCAACCCATCCGATTTGGCGGGCGATGGTGTTCATCCAACCCAGAAGGGTCACGCGTTGATGGCCAAGACATGGCGTGAAGTTGTCGGTGTCTGACAGTGACTCGACAGGGATAAAGCAACTGCCGAGCCGACCAGTTCGGCTCAGCTTGACGTTCAGTGGGTTGCCCCTATTTGCTGAGGAAACCACTCGCCTGCAACCATGCTTGCAGATGTATGTTCCAATTCGAGACGGGGTGTTCCGAGGGACGTATTCCGTAGCCGTGGCCACCGTTGGTGTAGGCATGCAACTCAGCTCGTACGCCATGCTGGCGAAGGCGGGCGAACAATAAAGCTGACTGAGCACCTCGCATGGCATCGTCCCATGTGACCGCCATGAAGGTGGGTGGAGTGTCTTTGGTCACTGTTACCAGTGATCCAAGCTCGGCCGTTCGGTCGTTGTAGTTGTCGCCCAGATACGCAACATAGATCGGGCAGATGAAATTGGGGCGGCAACTGAGGTCGTCTGCATCGTCCACACGGTCGTAACACTTGGTAGTGTATTGCACGCCCGACATTACAGTGAGGTGTCCCCCTGCTGAAAACCCGAGCGTACCGATTCGATCTGGATCGATATTCCATTTTTCGGCGTCGTGACGCACGACCCGGATCGCACGCTGAACATCCTGCATCGGTTCCCAGTGAATTTTTTCTGGGTTGCGTCTGGGAACACGGTACTTGAGGACGAAAGCGGTGACGCCAATGGAATTGAACCACTCGGCGACTTCCAGTCCTTCTTTCGGCCAGGCAAGAATGTTGTAGCCTCCACCGGGGCAAATGATGACAGCGCACCCGTTGGCAGTCTTCTTGGGAGCGGGAAACACGGTCAGGGTCGCCCGGTCAACGAACTTGATCCGTTCATCCGTTAGTTCCGATTTCAGTTTTGCAATGAGATCCGGTTTAAGTTGGACCGAACCTGCCGGAAGTTCCCCAGGCCAAATCTCAATTTCCCGACGTTCAGCAGCAAACAGAATCGAGCAGGACAAACCACAGACAGCCAGAATGGCGAGACGGAATACGTGAGGCTTGGTGAACTTCATGAGGTACCTAGTGGACTATCGCAGAAATGGAGTGAACTATCGACCTGAGAGTGTAATCTTCACATGATGACTCGGGTTGCAGTCAAGGATCAATTGCCGCTGCATGAATATCAGGTCGTTTTTGGCCACGACTCCGGTACCACAAAAAAACGGCTGGATTCCACGTAAGACGCGCCATCGAAAACCAGTTTGGCAACCAACAGGCAATGCTGATGATCCGAAAAGTGTTTGCTTACCAAATCAGATAATTCCGAACACGACAGCAGATCCGTGTCAAGCTGGCGGCGAAGTTCATTTGAAAGCCAAAAGGGCTTTTGAAGCACGCTGAAAACAATCTGGCGGTTCGCCGTTTCTGGCTTGTCGGTCATCAAGTCAAACTGGGACTCGCGAATCCATGAACTCGATAGATGGTCGGGTGACAGTAACGGGTGATGGAGCGTGCTCGTTCTATGGGCTGGCTGATAAAAGATCCGCCCCTTGAGAAATGGTTGCCGTATTTCAACCTCAGGAAAGAGTGTCTCGCTGCGCGGCAATTGGTGGTGCAGAAGGCGGTCAACCTTGCGATCTAGTGTGTCGGCCGCATTAGGTCCCAAATAGTGACTGTCGAAGGCGACATGATCGGGCGAGAAAAGGTAGAACTTTACGGCGATTTCCATGTGAGTCAAACGTTGTAATTCATCATGGAAAAGAAAGTCAATTTCACCAATGGTTCGCTTGTGTTGCCGAATTGACAAAGATTCTGCGACTACTTTGACTTGGCGGACATGATGCAACCAATACGAAATCAGACGCTCAAAATATCGCCCTACCCGATCGATACGACCTGCGGCAAGGAATGCTGAAAGATGGCTTGCGTTGATTGCATTGATGTCGATTCGTGGATGTTCTGTATGCAGTGCGCTTTCATGGGACGACAATAATGATGGACTGTTGACTGCCCATGCCAGATCGTGTGCCTGTCGAGTTGCAAGGGTATTCAATGAGGCGATCCTTGACGTGAAAGCATCCTGGTTGCCAGGCTGTTTGGCAAGACATTCAAGAAAGTGTCCATCCACTCCACGCCCGTTTGTAAGTGAATCATATCGTTGTTCAACGTATCAGTATTGTGCATCAAGTTGGCCCGATGCAGTGGTAAGTTCAAAGCAAAACGGGCAGGAAGGGACTGATGCAATCGGTCCCTTGGAATCACGCCGTGTGAAGAGCAGTCCGATAGGCAGAAGAAGAATGGAGGTTGATCTGTTTCAGAGTTGCACCACCGTTTGGGCAACGGCAATTTGCGTTGCACTGGAAGTGATCCTTTCCACCAGTGGATCAAAGAGTGTGCTCGCAGTAGAAAACCGCGTTACTCTGCAAGTCGTTGAATCATCAGTCGATAGCACTGCGTTTGTACCCAGAAGTGAGGATGATTCCAGCGGGCCAATCGGCGTTTCGTAAATCGACTAGTTGTTAAACAGGCTTTCAGCGAATTCGTCTCATGTCACCCCTCTAGTGACCATGAAAGACAGTTGAGATGCTCACGAAATCCCAACTCCAAACAGAGCATTTTGCAAAAAGCACGCAAACACCAGTGTTCAAGAGGACCTGGAAAGCTAAGTCGTTGTTCGAGTCGACTTGGTGAATTTCCATCGCTTTGAAACCGTTGGCTTGCCAGAAATCGACCTCTTTTTCCACAAAAAAACGGCGTCACCTTCAGGCGACGCCGTTCTAAGTAATATCGTCAGTTGAATCAAAGAATTACTGGTTCAGCTGTTCTTCGATCGTTTCTTTGCTAGCTCGTGTTCCGAGAGCACCCCAAAGACCGTATGGGCTCTTGGATCCAGCCCTCGCACCCCATTGGTAAACGGACTGAGCACGCGAATCACCGGCTTCGATCGAATCGGTAATGAAGATAACTGCACCATCCCCCATCAAGACGTGAGCACCACCTTGGTGGTTACTACTAGGAGGCATGGTTCCTTCGCCACCCCAAGTCCACCACATGCAAATTTCCTTGTTAGGAGGCAAGATGGTGTTCATTTGGGTGTTGAGAGGGAAGCTGTTTGCCCACATATAACCACGACCTGCCCAAGAAGGACCGATGGCAGTCCCAGTAGCCCATTTCGTTGGGTACTCAAGATCGATCTTGCCGTTGTCGCGGCAAAGCGACGGATTGTTGGCAATCCCGTAGTAAGCGTCGTCAGCACCGATCGTACGGACGTCGCGTACACCGAGGTCAGTTGCGATTTCACCAGCTGCAACGGTGTTCGCAAGACCATCCAAGGTGTCTCTGAACTTGGTCACCGAGCGGTGGGCAAAGAACCCACGCTCAGCTGCACGGGTGTACCGAACTTTCCAGGCACCGGGGTTTGGGTTCAGGTTGTAGTGAGGAACACCGGTGTGACTCCAGTTGTGGGAATCGCCCATGCATGCTGCATAGTTTGTTCGGCCACCGGCAGGCAGACCGACACCAGGATCGCTGGGACAGCGAAGAGTCGGGATTTCCGTCATCCATGGACGGTACCGACTGTTAACAATCGAATCGGGGTTGCCGCCGGTTCGGTAAAGACTTGGCGTCGGACCCATTGCTGGCCAAGGGCCACCGTTCATTCCCGCGAAGGGCGTGCCTGGGCTGTTCAAATCGAAAACGCTAGGGTTCGAAATCTGTTGCCACAGTGCCTGCTGCTCCATGAAGGGCAGAATGCCAACGATGTAACTCAGCGATTGGTTGTTTCGAACCGAGCTGTTGTGGGCATAGTGTCCGGGATTAATCAGCTCACCTGTTCCAGCTCCCTGCTCCGGCAGCTGTTTGTAGGTGGAGTGATAGTTGTGGATGGCAAGACCGATTTGCTTGAAGTTGTTACTACAACTCATGCGGCGAGCTGCTTCGCGAGCAGCCTGCACGGCAGGTAGCAACAAGCCGACCAAGACTCCGATGATCGCGATGACCACGAGGAGCTCAACCAGCGTGAAGCCGGAACGAGAATGGTTTCTCATACTAAATTCCTCATCAAAATAATTAAACAAAAACGAAAACAAAAATCGACAAACGGATGTCGAAAAAGTATATTTACTTAGGCGTTGCCGGTGCGGTACCGCCCCCAGCTTCGCCTGGAGCACCAGGCATGGTAACGTTGTTACGTTCTGCTTCCTGCTCAGGCGTGAGTTCGCCGGTGACGACGGTGTTTTCTGGTGTACCACCACACCCACTCACTACACATGCTGCTGAAACCAGGCTCAGGGACAAAACAAAACGACGCACGAATTTGGAATCAAGCATCAAATAAATCCTTTGGGTGAAGTTCACCGTGTATGTTACCACGGCAAGGAAAGGGACATTCCTGTCCCAATTCAAGGAAAGGGACCTATCTGTCCAACAGGAAGGAAAAATAATTATTTAGCTGGTATAGGTCACTGTTACCACTTCGTCAAGTATTTTTTGATTTTTCGTGTGGATTCCGCTAATCTGGACGATTCAGGTAAACAGTATGGTTGCTCTGACCGCTGGAAGCAAACAGGTTTTTTCGGCTATCAGAGCCCTCGTTCCGCCACCTGCCCAAGAAACGAGCAGGAAGAATTGAACGTGCCCGCTGATTGACATTGCCCAGCCATACTTCCGGCCCAGACATACTTCCGGCCCAGCCATACTTCCGGCCCAGCCATTTCTCTTGTGTTTGGGGCCTCCGCAGGTAAGCCCTCGCCGTCGTTCCAAGGACAACCATCTCCAAGGACAACCATCTCCGGGGCTGCCTATTTCATCGGTCAGTGCAAGTCTGACTACTTATCCACCCGGGCGGGGTGTCCCTTGAGCCTCCGGGCGGGGTGTCCCTTGAGCCTCCAGGCGGGGCTTGTCCCGAGGCAATCGATCGCGAATCATGGGAGCAAACTCGGAAGTCAGTAATTCCTGCCCCTAGACAGAGTTGTTCGTCATCCTACCGCCGCGGAAAGTTTTTTCCCTTAGCGGAGGTGAAACGGGTGATTTTAAATCGAGATTGGCGTTGCCTTGCACGACGAAGACAACGCGGTCGCTGTCGCTTAAACGCTGTCGCTTAAACGCTGTCGCTTAAACGCTGTCGCTTAGTTGGTTAGAGCATCGGATTGGGGTTCCGAGGGTTGGGGTTCGAATCCCCTCAGCCTCCCTTCTGCGTCGTCGTTGTCTTTTGAAGGTGCCGCGTTGCCTAAACACCCACCCCAGATCGCAAATCCTTTTTTCGCTCTGTTTGATCGCCCATCCTAATTGGGAACCAACGAGGCCTCCGGTTTAAACGGATTGACGCTCGCTGGGTGCGCCGGTTCTCTCTCGTGCGGTTCTCTCTCGTGCGGTTCTCTCTCGTGCGGTTCTCTCTCGTGCGGTTCAAAGTCCAGTCGATGCAGAACTTCGAGGGCAACAACTGAAGGATGAACGTGGTCAAGGCTACGTTCGTCCCACACAGAGACCACGGGCAGGGGCAATCTGGCCGACCGGCAGTGATCCATCCTTGGTTATCGAGTCCGGTCGACAGGTTGGAAAGTGGCGTTTGCTGCCGATGGCTTACTTGTTGTATGCCTGAGCGTCTCCCACGGCGATGGGTTGACCGGTATCGGCGCTTTGCACTGCGGCGAAGCAGAGTTCGAGGCTACCGAGGTTCCCGGCTGCGTGATGGCAAGGTTCGCGATTCTCCTCGATGGCGCAGAGCAGTTCGCCCATGGCACCCTCAAAGCCAGACTCGAACCAGCATCCCTGCAGGGGAACGCGACATTGGCCTGATTCCAGAAAGACCTGCATTTCGGGTTGTTCGTTCAATCCGGGGCCGCGGGATCTGAGCGTGCCTTTCGTGCCTACTACGGTTGTCACGTCCTCTTCTCCGAGTCGCGTGTGGCCGTGAAAAGACATCGTGACCTGAGCTTGTGGATAGCGAATGATAGCTGAGGCGATGGCCGGTGGTTGATAGACTTGTTGGTCGAATCGCGTCACCTGTGCAAAGACTGATTCCGCTCGCTGACCGCCCATCAGGCAATGGGCCATGTCAAACCAATGAACACCGAAGTCAAACAGAATCAGGTGGTGAATGTTTTCGAAGGCGGGGGTTCCGGCAATCCATGTTTGGTCCCATTGCAGTGAGAAGTCGATGGAGGTGACCTCACCGATCAAGCCGTTGGTGATGGCGTTACGCAGATAGCTGAAGTGCGGTGCCCATCGACCATTCTGATTCACGGCCAGTTTTACCTGATGCTCTTTCGCGAGTTGCACAAGGCCTCGGCCCTCCTGCACGTCCAGGACGAAAGGTTTCTGACTCAACACATGCTTGCCGGCGAGGATTGCGTCACGCAGGATAGGCAGGCGATCCGAGGGGTGGGGCGTTGCGTCGATGACCGCAATGTCGCTGCGTTCAATCACCTTCCGATAGTCATCGTAGACGTCGGCCTGCGGATAGAATTCATCACGCCGCTGTTTGGCATCGGCAAGCGACCGACTTGCGATCGCAACAACGCGATAACCGCATCGTTGATAGCTTCGCAGGTGGAACTCGCTGATACCGCCAGCCCCGATCAAGCCAATGGCAGGATTCTTGGATGCCGGGTGTGGTGGCTTGTAGGTGACCGCAGGCGGTGCAATTTCGGTAATCTGCTTGGTTGGGCTAAGCCCATAGTCATCCTGTTCACTCATGGCATTTGCTCAATCAAGCGGTCGCGATTGTGTCTGCGATGGAAGGTTCCGAGATGGAAGGTTCCGAGATGGAAGGTTCCGAGAT
>JAPKCI010000146.1 GCA_028823035.1 Rubripirellula sp. | reverse complement strand
GGCGCAGAGCGGGCGGTCCGAGATTGCTGGAATGGCCCCAGACGTAGACTTTGCCGTCCGAGTTCGCCTGCAATCCGCTGATAGCCCACGGGCTGTGGTCGTTATCCCCCATTTCCTCTGAGTAATACGCATAAGGGTCACCGCCAACAATCTGCTCCAACGAGACGCTCATGCCGGTTCGGACACGAACGGCCATCATGGACGCGTTGCGGACAAGGTTTCTGTAATCATCCTTTCCATCCCACGCGATTCTCTGAACACGGGTATTTCTGACCAGCGGCGGCGGTGCTTTGGGACCCAGAACGCCAGCCGCAAGGTGGCGAACGACGATGGATTTGTCACGATCAACAATCGCGACCTCGACATCGGTAAGGGAATCCAACTCGAAAGTCACGTACCATTGCCGGTCTTGCTCGTCGAAGGTCAGCTCCGGTTCCTGTATCCACTTGATTGTCTGACCAGTAGCAATGGTTTGGGCAAGGAACACGGCCAGGAAGCCCAAGAATAAACGACTCATTATCACCCTTTGTTTGAAAGAAGATTCAACCTGCACACGATCTGGCGGTGTGATTTTGGCGCGAACGGGAGACTCATTGTGCACCTCAATACTTGAGGGTCAGGACTGTCTCATGATCAGGGCTGAGTCTGACTCGCGTTACGGTCGCCAACCCCCATTTGTCCACCGTAACCGTTCCTTTGTGGCCGTCCGATGTGAACCAAGTCACCCTCTCACCGGGGCGTGGGCTGAAATGTTGGCAGCGACGTGGTGTGACATCCATGGTCATTTCGTCTTTCGCTAAATCGTTACGGAGTGTCACCGACCAGGTCTTTTTTTCGTCAACTACGTCTTTCCAGACGAAGCCCAAATTGATACCGCCTTCGCTTGCACCATTGCCATCTTTTAAAACACGTCGCGCAGGCCCACCCTCAAGGACGTCCATTTCGCCGGTACCGAAATCGTCATCAATGGAACTGTTGCTGAAAGCAGGGTAGCTTTGGTTCCGCGCAAAACTCCGGGGTGGATACCACCGCTTGATTCGGCTCATGGGTTCCGCGCCCGTTGAGTGATTTCCGTTATTCCATGCGAACGCGAATCCGTGACGGCCCGCCGTGAGTGCCTTGACCAACTCGATCTGTTCGCGGAACGATGCAAAGCCATCATGCCGTCCGCAACACCAGCCGATAAAAGGAAGATCTTCGTGATGCTCCGAGACGAATTGCACCATGTTCATCCGCTCATAAAACTCCGTCTTGCCGTCACCCATCATGACCGGGCTACCCGGAGGTATTTTGACTAACGTGGGTAATCCTTGCTGAATCGTCCGTGGCCGATTCGGATAGACAGCCGCGAATAGCTCGGGATGCCGCAGTGCGAACGTCGCCGTTCCCCAAGCCCCCATCGACCCGCCTTCGGCATAGACTCGCTCGGGGTCGGCTTGGTACCTGTGCTTGACCCAATCGGTCAGCCACAACATTCGACGTTCGGTAAAGTTGTAGGCTCGCGGCTCTTTGTGCTGTGCCCATTGTGGAATGCAGTAATACCCAAACCAAAATGTTTCCTTCGTCCCATTTCCGTCAGGACGGGCCAACGTCTCACGGGCGCGTAGTGTCAGGCGACGTCCACCGTCGTCGCGAAAATCGCGTTCATCAACGGTAAACTGCCAAGGAAGGCCGTCGCGATAGCCCCACTCCGGTCGACCCCAAAACTGAAAGTAGTCGCCGTGATCGGAACCGGGTCCTCCCCGCGAACTGCTGGCGTGCAGCGAGACCATCAACGGCAAGTTCTTCGTGCCTGTGACGTGAACCATTTTCGCATATCGTCCCCGCTCGGTTGAGCTGCCCGTCTTCACTGGTTGAATCGGCGCCACCCTTTCCGCTACAGGATCGCTCGTCGCAGATTGACGCAGCTCGATCTGGCCGACGCGTTGCCCTGTTTCATCGAACGCGACGACTGCATAGTAACGATTGCCATCTTTCTTAACCGTTCGTACCGCCAAACCGGACGACGGCGGGAGTGGCTTTCGGCCCGTTTCAATGGTTGCCATCGGAAGCGAAGGATCTAAACGCCGTTTGACAAACATGTGGTAGCCGTAGTGCTTCGCCGAGTTGTTCACCAGCCCACTGATCACCGGCTTCAGGCCTGCAAGACGAGCTTCGGTAATCTGGTGCTCGCTGCAATAGAGGCTGTACCGATAGGCGATGCCTGTATCTTCTTCAGTGACGTCCTTCCACGTCACAAAGGTCTGACCATTGCGATGAACGGCCTGAATTCCGGACACATTCAACTCGGCGAGCGCCGTGTTGGTAGTCAAGCAGAGAGCCAATATCAAGAGAACAATCTTCATCGGTACGCTCACCTAGTCGGCAGAATCAGGTCTTCAAGACGATCACCATCAATCTACCTTAATCCGCCACGAAGGTCACGCGAGCCGTAACCGGCACAAGTCGCCGAGATTGCAGGGCACCCGACAATTGTCGGGTCCTCGTGTATCAACTCGTCGTTCGAAAGCCCCTCTTCGAAAGCCCCTCTTCGATGAACAGAGCAAAGACGAGATGCTTCACAGGAATGACGCCCAGCAGCGTGCCACATCCGCCGCTGTACCCAACATTCTGATCTCAGAAACTCGCTTGCGTCTTTCAGTCCGATGCCATACTTCATGTTCAAATTCGGGAAGTACAGCTTCAGCGACATGGCAGGATCGTCGCGTGTGTCTCCTCACAGATCACTGTCCACTGCCCGTAGCTGCCTCGGTTGCCCAGCAACACGCCTATCCAAGCCATGCCTTCTGCTGAGAACCCGGTGGGGTCAATAACTTCGAACGAACATGTTTGCCGTCGGAATGAGAGGTTATGTTCAAAAATATTTTCTGATGTTACCTCAAAATAATTCTTACCAGACGCGATCTCACCTCATTCGATCTCACCGACTGACTGGCGAAGCATACGAACGAAGCTGTAAAATCCGATCAAGAAAACCACGATCACGACACATCCAAATACCAGGGCTGCTACCAGGAATGCGAATGCTTCCTGGCGGGCATCACGGACCGTCTGCTCAGAGTGTTTTCTCAGTTTTCCCGCGAACGATTGCAATCCCTGTTCATAAGCACTCTTTTGAAGTTGATAGGTTTCGCTATTCAGCAAGTCCCACGCTTCCGATGACTTGCCTTGCTCGACTAGAACGAATGCACTGCTTTCAATATGAACCAACTCCGCATTCGCCTCGTTGACTTTCTCCAATTCAGAATCGGCGTCTGGCACGAGCAAGACGGCTTCGTCAATCGAGGAAATCAATTCAGGCTCGTATTCTTGATAGCGTTTTGCCCATTTTGCGTCGCCAGTCAGTGTTGCCAACGCACAAGAGTTTGTAAGCACTTCGTCGAGATAAAGGATTTTCCCTCGCAGTTCCTGTACCCTCATGTCACGTTCCTCGATTGTCTGGATCACAGACTGATTTCTATGCGCAATCCCGGCAAAGCTGGCAGACAGAATCGCGAGCATCAAAACGCTGGCAATTGCGACAGTGGTTGGCAGCGGATTTCGTCGCGCCCAAGAAACAATCTGCTCATAGGCTGTCGAGGGTCGAGCATGAATGGCTTCACCCTTGAGAAAGCGTCTCAGGTCGGCAGCAAATTCACGTGATGTCGCGTAGCGGTTCGCCGCTGGCTTCTGAAGGCACTTCAGGCAGATCGTTTCCAAGTCTCTTGGGCACGATGGCTTCATTCGGCGAACCGGTACAATTTCTCCATCAATGACCAGATTGAGTGTTTCGATGACACTCGATCCCTGAAACGGAGGATGGCCCACTAGCAGGCTGTAGAGAATCGCTCCCATTGCATAGATGTCGGTAGCGTTATTCGTTTGTCCGGTTTGACCACTTGCCTGTTCGGGAGACATGTAGCCAAGGCTCCCCATAATTGCGCCGGTACGCGTGTGCCCCTCATCTTCATCCAGTTTTTTTGCCAGCCCGAAGTCGGCAATTTTCGCGGTTCCGTTCGAATCGAACAAGACGTTCCCTGGCTTCAAATCTCGATGAACCACTCCGGCATTATGTGAGTGTTCCATGGCGTCGGCAAGACTTGCGACAAGTTCGGCCGATTCGCGTGCCGAGGGAAGTTTTCCCTTCAACCGATCCGATAGGCAACCTCCCGAGCAGTATTCCAGAGCGATGAATGGGTGCCCCTCTGCTTCGCCAACTTCATAGACTTGGACGATGTTCTGATGTTTCAACCTGGCAACTGCCTCGGCCTCGGTTTGAAATCGTTTGAGCTCGATGCTTCCTGCATGACCGCCTGCGAGAATCACCTTCAGCGCGACAGTTCGCTTCAGTCGCAGATCCCGCGCCTCATAAACGACGCCCATGCCTCCGCGGCCAAGTTCAGCCACAATTTCGTAGGATCCTAATTGCTTGGGAGAGGCTGGCTTGACTTCCGTTCGCGTGGCTATCGTCGGATTGTTCTGTTGGCTCCGCACGACGTGGACAGTATCGGTCTCCATCGTTTCTTCGCGCCCATGCCAAGTTGAATCCGCGTCACTCGTTGCACCTTCTGACTTGATGGTAAATCGCTTCGTGCCCTCGTTATCAGGATCTTGACCGGACGACATCTTCCCGACTCCTCGTGACCATTTCATGTAACACTACATCAAGGACCGTCCTCGCAAACAACTGGCCTCCCTCGCAAACAACTGGCCTCCCTGCTCCGAAAACGGAGACCACAGCTTAGAGTGGTTGCTTGGCAAGGCTAAGTCGTTCTGTTCACGCGACGCTCGACGCCACATGATAACCCGATGATTCTGCACACGCCAGCGAAAGAAAAGAACGGCTCGGATTCGCGTGGCCTAAACAAATGGACACGAATTTGATTCAGACCACTTTTCGTCGAGAAAATTATCCACGTAGTTTGTCACCTCGCAGGCAATCGTCTTCGTCTACGCTTCATTCGGACTGGTGGTACAACCGACAAAGATCACGCGGCGTGTTGCCGACTCCATGACAAACAGCAGATAGAACGTTGCCTGGCCGCCCTTGGTCCAGACTTCCACAGTCGTGAAGTCAATCGAAGCCATCAGGTCCCAGCCCGCCTTCAGGAATGCTTCCCATGATCCTGTACGTTTGCGGTCCGATGCTGGCTCAATGCCGTGGGCTTTGAGGATATTGCCAATGGTGGATTTGCAGATACTGTAGCCGGCATTCGATAGCGCACCACTAATATGGTCGTAGCCCCGCATCGGATTCTCTTTCGCGAACTTGACGGTCAAGTCAACGCTCACTTGTCGGGTTCTTGGCTGACTTGGTTTCTGATCTTTGCGACGAGTTAGCGATGCCAGCGCCGAATCGTGTCGGTGGTGAACAGCGTGCAAACTTGCGTGAGTTGTTTGCGGCACAGAATCTTGCCTTTGGCGACCACGCAACGTCGCTGCTCATCAGTTAGCAAGATTCGCTTCTTGCCGCACTTATTTTTGAGAACGGTGTTCTTGGTGTAAAGGTACTCAATGACTTCCTGTTGTTGCCGATTGACCCAAATGGCGAGGATGATCAGTATCAACTGCCACTGTTGTAGAACGAACTTCATCAGCGTCTCGGTGATCCGGAAAACCCGAGCCGATCATTGGCGTCCAGAGAAATGTATAACTGCGAGGACAAGCGTGAAAGAAATCGGCGTTTGCCTTCGTTCTGGCGAGAACGATTGCGGAAACACTGGCGACGCGGGCATGCATGTCCGTTCGGCTGAGATGTGTGGCTCAGACATGCTTAAAAGTCGACTTTGCACAGTTTTTAGTGCGCGGCTGACTTTTTTGACCTCACGGCGGTCCGACGGCTCGCTCCAACTGCGGCTCGCCGACCGACAATCCTCGGCGAGGCACGCTAACCGATCCATTGCTTTGCAACAATCGTTGGGTTGACACCAAAATGAAGCTCAGTCGCTGCGTTCCAACGCTGAGAAGCACCTCGACGAAATGGGTCGCAAGGTACAGAATCAAGTGGGTGATGCGATTGCTTATCTTGGCAAACTGCGTGGCAACATTCGCGGAAAGTTAACGTAGGCACCAGCACCTGCCCCAACAGAACCCGCCGTTCCTTAGAACGGAAACTGATGATTGCCATCGGTTCCCAATCGCAGTGGTTCAGCATCAAGAACTGCCGCCATTGGGATCGTCCCGTAGACGTGAGGGAACAGTGCGCCGTCGAGAGATTCTTCCCAACGCAAAATATCTCCCAAACTGCTGCCATCAATGCTGATCAGCATCAGATCATCTCGCCCCGAAAAATAGCGTTGCACTATTTCTTCCACCTGGTCGCCTGACGAAAGATGAATGAACCCATCCGTCAGATCAATACCAAATCCAGCCAATGCCTGAGCAGCAAGCACCTGCTGCCATTCAGTGCGGGACAATATTTTGTACAGTGGTTGAGTCATGACTGACTTCGCTTCCGTGACTTCGCCTGGCTTGTCACCCGCGCCCATCGTCAACGAGCCAGCACGGATTGACTTGGATTCCATACCAATGGAATCCGCTGATTCAGACAACTCAACTGGCGTTGGCTGAGAACTATCGCACCCAGAAATCACAACAATAGCAAAACAAAAAACAACCGTTTTTAAAAGATACACGTTAGAACCGTTGGTGAAAATTGAAAGACCTCAACAGCATAAACTTAAACTCCGCTGCTCTGAGCATAACAGTTGCGATGCCTACGCGGTGCACTTCGCGAGCATGGGCTCGTATTTCATTCGCATTGCATCAATATCACTTCCCAGCAGATTCAACCATCCTCCGTTCATTCTGCACCCAGCAAACTGATCTGCATCCAAAAAATGGTTTCATCGAAAGCGAGGAAAACGGGGTAGAATTTGGCTGTCAATTCATGGCAGAAGACAGCCCTGAAGAAATCGAATTTCACGGATCAGCAGATTGCCTTTGCACTGAAGCAGGCCGAGACGGGTACGCCGATTGAGGAGGTTTGTCGCAAGCTCGGTAGAATCCAACAGACCTTCTACCGATGGAAGAAAAAGTTTGCCCGTCTTGGCACTGAGGAACTTCGACGACTGAAGCAACTTGAAGAAGAGAACAAGCGATTGAAACCCTTGGTGGCTGACCTGAGTTTGGACAAACAGATTCTGCAAGATGTGCCGTCAAAAAAACTCTGAGGCCTGCTCGCCTTTGTGAATGCGTCGAAGGAGCCAAGTCATGCTATCGAATTTGCGAGCGTCGAGCTTGCAGTTTGGTCGGATTAGCTCGGTCGAGCCATCGCTACCAATCCACGAAAGATGAACAGGCCGCGCAACGAATGCGTTTGAAAGAACTCGCTGCGACCAGAATTCACTACGGCCATCGACGTTTGCATATCTTGCTTCGTCGAGAAGGCTGGGACGTGAACGCCAAGCGAATTCATCGGATTTATCGCGAAGAACCACTGAGTTTGCCAACGAAGACTCCCAAGCGACGAGTCAGTTGCCGAACCCGTGTCGATCGCCCAGACACCAATCACATCAACGATTTCTGGGCGATGGACTTCATGTCGGATGAACTCTTCGACGGCCGGAAAATGCGTCTGCTGACGATAGTCGATCACTTTACTCGCGAGAGTCTTGCCATCGAGGTCGGCCAGCGGATGCGTGGCAGTGAAGTGGTTTCGGTGTTGGATCGACTGGCAATGGATCGCGCGCTGCCAAAAATGATTCGCGTCGACAACGGACCCGAGTTCACGTCGAAAGTTTTGGATCAGTGGGCATATAGTAATGGCGTGACACTTGACTTCAGCCGGCCCGGAAAACCAACGGATAACGCATTCATCGAATCCTTCAACGGAAGCGTTCGGGCTGAATGCCTCAACGAAAATTGGTTCTTGTCGCTTGACGACGCAACAGAAAATATTGAAGCTTGGCGAGTTGACTTCAACGAACACCGACCCCCTAGCGATTTGGGCAACCTGGCCCCCAACGATTTGTACAGATTCGGGTAGCAGGTCATTGACGCGAGTTTTGGTATCACAGAATCGAGAGCGTGAGTGAGACCGCCTTGTTGAATCACTCTTGATTGAGGTTACGGACCACTTCCTCGCCCCAATCCACACCAAATACGTCGCCACACTCACAGTACTGGTACGACTCTTCGCCCATCGGGTCATCGACAGGCACAGTCAGCAGTTCGCCGCAATGTAGGCGAGCAGTGGTTTGAACTGGCGGACTGACGAGTCCCTTCTGCGTCATTGATTTCATGGATCACTTGATCGAGTAAAAAAGCAGTCAACAACAAACTATCGAATAGTACGGTAGGTGCCATGAGGCGTGCACGTCATTCATTTCAGCGTAATGGTGTGCGTAGCATTCAATTTCAATCCATCAGCCGTCTGAATGTAATTGCCGGGCCAAGTCACTTCGACGGAGACCATATCGGCTTTCAGATCCCCCAAACCGAAATGCAGCGTCAAATCGTTCTGGTTTCCTTCACCCGTTCCGCTTTCAACGTGGCGGGTAATGACCTTGTCACTGACCTTGATACGAACGGTTGACCCGATTCCCGACCTGTTGGCTTTCTTTCCGTCACCCGACAATCTTATCTTCAGCCATTTGCCAGTCAGTTGGTTGTCGTTGCGAAAAATTTTCCCGGCGGTACATAGATCGAGGTCTCCATCGTTATCGATGTCTGCCCAGGCTGCCTGGTACGTTGGCGGCTGCTCGTTGACTTTTTGTGTCCCCGTGACGTCTTCAAATGCCCAATCACCCTTGCCCTGATACAGGACAGGATAGTTTCGAATATTGCCGCTTCCCACGCCATAAACCGTAGTGAAGTAAAGATCCAGGACACCATCGTTATTGAAATCACCGAAAGTGGGAGAAGCATACGATTCCTGCCACGCTAAACCGGCTGATTTTGATTTGTCCTCAAAGACAAAGTCTTTTTCATTTCCGCTGTTCTTCAGAAACTGTGGGTGATCTTGCCCTGCCCGTGGATGGCTGAAGTTCCCCACGAATATATCGATCAGACCGTCGTTATCCATGTCGCTGAAACAGGAACCGATGGTATGCCCGCAAATGGGGTATTGGATTCCACCTGTATATCCGATGACTCCGTCTGGAATTCCGTGTGACTGCGATTTCTCCCCAACGTTTTCGAATCCGTTTTTCTGATTATTCTTCCACAGAAAGTTGGGTTGTAAACGGTAATTAGAAACGTAAACATCAACGAATCCATCTCCGTCGTAGTCCGCAGCTGCGACGCCCCTAGCTGAATAATTTTCGGGAGATCGCCAGACTTCGTCGAAGACTCCTTTTCCCTTGTTCACGTAAACCACATCCGGATGGACAGTCTGCTGCCAGATTTCATATCCACCCACATACAAATCGAGCAGACTGTCGTTGTTGATATCGATCCAAACCGCACCTCGCGAATTTTTCGTCGGCAATTCAGGAAATTTGACCGCTTCAAATTTCCCGTCTCCCCTGTTTCTGTAAAGTGCTCCCACACCCGTGAATGTAAACAAATCAAGATGCCCATCGTTGTCATAGTCACCCCAGATCCCTTCGCCACCTCCGACGCCTGAGTCAGTGACATCTATAAATTTCTTTCCGTTTTCATTTCTCCATAGCTTTCCGGTATACAGATCGACAAAACCATCATTGTTGTAGTCACCGAAAGCTGCCTTGTTGCCGCCACTAAATCCAAGTTCTCCCGATGCATCGGTAAACTGTCCGAACGAGGCTGTCGTCAAGGCAAGATTGAAAAGTACGCAAAAAACGGGTATTGTACGGAGCAATGGTATTGACCCTTGTTGGTGATGTGGAGCGTCCTCAATGTCTTATGGGAATTCTAATCCAACGCGGCTCACAGGGTGTGCGGCGGATCGTGTGCGATGTTCTGCCATGGACCCCTGAGACAGAGAAGAGCCTCGGCTTCACGGAGCTTCTGAATGATTTGCCCGGCTCGATAACGTTTTCTGGGCATGATGAATTCACCTTTGAGTCCTGTCCATCATTCCGAAAACTAGCTCGACGCCCAAGCGGAGCAACGCGACCAGCCAGCCAGCGTCTACGTTCGCAACTCAGACAAGATCGACTTCATGCGCGAAGTTCTAACAGAACGTGGCGTAGAGGTGGGCAAGGTCGAACGACTTCCGTCCATCTTTTGCTGGGCTAAGAAGTTGTTCCAGAATGTTACAATGAAAGTCGACCTGCCCCACGTACCGGCGCGGTCGACTGAGAACGGATCGCAGACGATAGAAACGCATTTATAAACAAAAAATCCTTTTCGCCGCCGCGATCTGCATCGCATCGCTGGCCGCGTTCCCGACGGAGGCACAGGAGGCGGAACAGCACGCAACGAACGCGCGTTTGGGTGCGGATGCAAACAACTTGATGGCAACCTACTGCTTTGATTGCCATGACGGGGCGTCGAAAGAGGGAGGGCTCGATCTTGTTGGCTTGCTGGAAACGGATGACTTTGACGGCACGCTGATGTTCGAGAAATTGATCACGGCGAAAATGCCACCTGTGGACGGAGAGCAACCGACTGCCGTAGACAAACGCCTCATCTTGGATTGGTTGGCCAAGCGTCAGGATAGTGATTTCCACCATCCCTATCGCAGGTTGAGTCGCCACGAATTTGTTCATGGGATAAACGATCTACTGGGTACAAGAATGGATCTGGCCAATCAGATTCCAGAGGATCGCGGCACCTATCCCTTCGATTCCGACCGTCGGATTCAGCTGACCAGAGAGCAGTTGACGGCCTATTTCACCGTTGCAGACGAGATGCTCGACTTCGCCTTGCCGGAGAATGGCATTCCTCAAGAGCGGATCTGGACGACGAACAAGATCAAGGACAGCCACAAAACCTACAAAATCTACACCCGAAAATATAAGGAAGGTTTGCTGTTCTCATGGACGCGGGCAAACAATGGCAATAATTATTCCTTCTTCTACGACAACTTCGAGTCGCCGGTGAAAGGATGGTATGAGCTGACCTTTGATGCGGCCAAGCTGGGAGATTTTAAAGAGGACGTGAGCATCCAGGTGTACGCCGGAAAGTACTATTTTGCGGATGATCGCCCGCAGCCCCAACGTCTGTTGGAGGTCATTTCCCTTGGCAACAAGAAGCTAAAGTCTCACACGATACGTGTCTTCCTGCATGCTGGCGAAAACGTTTCGGTTCACTGCTATTCCAAACATACTTGGCGACAAAAAAACGGCGAACAGGGGGCGTACATAAAACAGTTGCAGGTTCGTGGTCCGCTGCTTCAACAATGGCCGCCTCGAGCCTACCGGAACGTCTTCGCCGGCTTGCCCTTGGATGCGCCTCCTCGAGAAACTAGCGAAGTATCTGTCGCCAAAACTGCCTTGGAGCAAATCGGCGGTAGAATTTTCGTCAGCAGTTTTCAACCGGGTATGGAAAAGGAAAAGATGCAGGACGGTTCGAACCTCACCTTCTGGCATACTCGCTTCCAGCCCACCCTCGCCCAGTCGCCTCATTACGTGATCCTGGAAAACCCTGCTGCAAAGGATATCGCAGGCCTGTCCTACGCAACTTGGTCGGGAGGCAATGGCAACGGCCAGATCAAGGGATATTCCATCTCTGTCTCGGAGGACGGCGAACCCTGGGAGAATCCGATCGTCGCCGGGGGGACACTTCGCCTGGCGGATTGTGTCGTAGAATAAATAAGTGTCATTTGACACCAGCAGGCTACCAGAGTCAGCTTTTTTCACTTACGCTTCAACACCAGCGGGCGCAGGGTCGCTGCTAACAGAATTCGAACCAGTTGATGCCAGCGGAGCTCTTCCCCGTTGATCCCAGCGGAGCCGTTCATTGAGCAATCAGTCCATTCCGCCGCAGAAAAGCAGATCGTTCACCGGGATCATGCGTCGTCTTGTAACCGCCCTACGAAATCGAGGTATTCGACGCACCGGGCAAAGTATCGTGGCCCTCGCCGACGACAGGCTTTTCGATCTTCGCTACGGAATCAGAACTAGTGGAATCAAGCAGCTCGCGGAATTAGACGTCAGGGGCGCGAACCGCGATAAAGGAATCTGGTTCCAACCCATCCAAGTACGACACCTTCGCCGACTGCTCGATCGTATCCCGATGGAGTCGAGGACAAGTTTCGTCGACTTCGGGTCCGGGAAAGGACGCACCCTGTTCGTCGCTCATCTTTGCGGTTTCCGCAAGGCGGTGGGCGTCGAGTTCGCGAGGGAGCTTTGTGCGATGGCGGATGAGAATCTCCGAAAATTCGAGGCCAGCACCGGAAAGAAAAGCGGCGTTTCGACCGTACACTTGGATGTGACCGAATTCGAGGTTAAGCCAGAGCACTCCGTGTTCTATTTCTTCAATCCCTTCGATGGGGACGTGCTCACCAAGGTATTGAGTGCCATCGAGAAATCACTTTGCGACACTCCGAGAACTGTGTGGTTGCTCTACAGCAATCCTGTTCACCGCAACCTCGTTGAGCAGATGCCTGGATTCGTTGAAGTGTGGCGAGAGACGTGGGGAACCGAAAAGACGATCGTTTTTCGCTTTGACCCATAAAGAATGCTAGCCGGCACTCTTAACCACGACGCGCCAACTGCTCTTGGTCACAGGCAGGGGCGCTGAAAAATACGCGTTGAACCGTATTTCTTACCGTACGTCTTGCTTGGTGTTACTAACAGCTGGGTCAGCCATCTCGTCAATACAAAAGGTGTCACGAAATCAAAAGGTGTCATGTACCGATTTGGTAGTTTAGACGAGTTTCTTGCGTCGTCCATGAGGTCAGACCGTCGATTCGACATCGAGTCGTTCTACGGTGGATGCTGTCCATTGCTCGGTGCCAAAGGAAACACCGCGAGTGACGCTTCGGGCGAATGCTTCTTTCTCTTGCTTCGCGTTTCCACGATTAAGCGCGTGATAAATCCCACCAGCTTCATCCGCGCGAGGTGCTCGCCCCATCGTTGGCTCCAATCTACAAAATCCCAATTCAACAATTGGAGCGTCAACAATTGGAGCGTCAACAAATACAACGAATCAATCCCAAACTACCTATTCTCTAAATAAGGTGTTTGACACCTTTTATTAGTTCAGGGCTTTAGTTTGACGCGCAAAGTGACCGTTGGATTACCACTGCTGCCGGAAATCTGCACAACCGCATTCACGTAAGTACCGTTGGGCTTTCCATCGCTCGTTCTGCCTGGTCGAGCGATCGTCGCTGAAATGATTCCATCTTGACGTATATACGAACCACCAAAATCGCTAACGGTGAGAGGCGCGACATCCGGATACTCGCTCTTGAGTTTTTCATTGACAGGTCCCAGCAGTCTCTTGATTCCTTCTTTTCCACCCACTCTCGTCTCGCTCATCAGTTTGTTGATGCCTTTTCGAATTGTCAGCAACTGCTGCAATGCAGTGACCTCTTTGTACTCAGAGGGCATCCCAACGGCCTCCTGCCGAACGCTTTGGCTGCGGCCAGGGAGGCTGAGTTGAAAAATGCTATCGGGAGCATCAGCTATTTGTGGAATTTGGCGTTTCTTGCGGAGTTCCTCAATTTGCCCCTGTACTGTGCTGGCATCAAACTCAACAAACTTGTTCTCGGCTATGACAAAGTGCAGGAACTCCTGTAGCTCACGCGCGCTGATCTTGCCTTTGATGTCACTGCCTTGGCCATAGAGAGATGGCATCTCAATGCTGCCATTCGCACGAAGCAGGAACACGGGGGCACTGCTCTTGCGTGGTGGGGTGAAGCCGTTCTGTTCGTCGTAGACGAAAATCACCTCGTTTCCATTCTCCGGGAGTTTGTACTCAACGTTTTTTTTGTCTTGAGCAGTTGCCGAAGAGCTCGGCAGGATGGCACCAGACAAAAGGATGCCTAACGAGACCATGACCGAGAAGGTAATTCGAACTGAGGGAACAAGCATTGTCGTCTTTCAAAGTTGGAAAAGTGAATGAGAGATAAGCCGAGAATGGACCAGAGCGATTGTCGTAGAATGATTTTGGGATTGGATCATTTCGCGACCCTATTGTATGCTCAACGACATGAACGCAAAAGGAACGAAGACCAGCTTTGTCGATCTGCTAAAGCGGATTGGGACGACCAGTGTTGTCGCGTTTTCAGCACTGGCATTTCCCAGTGTGCTGCCATGGATGATCGCATTCTGGATTGCATGCCATACCGTTTTGGCCAAATTGAAGCGCCCAGCATGGGCTCCGCTGGTGATCTGCCTCGTTATCTTAATTGCGAAACTAGTCCCCCGGACACCTGCGATGTTGACATTTGGTGTTGTCCTGGCCGCTGTAGTCGCGATTCGATTTGAGTATCGAAAGCAACCCGAAGATGCGCCTCGATGGTGGATTGGGGCGGCGGTTCTATGGATAGCTTGGGCCGCTGTGCTGATCGAATGGAACGCGATCGAAAGATGCGACTCGCCCTTGGCCTTCAACCCGAATCGAACGGTGGTTTGCATCGGCGATAGTTTGACGGACGGGCTTCTACCCGATCACGGCTATCCGGAGCAACTCAAGGCGATGGTCAGCGTTCCGGTCGTGAACCTCGGGTTCTCTGGTATTTCGGCGGCGCAGGCGTTAGGTCAAATGAATCGCGTCTTGGCGGAGGATCCGCAGGTTGTTGTGATTGAGCTTGGAGGTCACGATTTTCTAAGAGGCCACGGTCGCAAAGCGACCAAACGGTATCTCACCGAGATGATTAAGGAATGTCGCGCCGGGGGAGCGGACGTCGTATTGATGGAAATTCCGCGGGGATTCATCTTCGATCCGTACGCGAGCTTGGAACGTGAAATCGCTTATGAGCAAGACGTTCAACTGGTATCCGACACCTGGCTCCGACAGATCGTCATCCTCGGGCCAGCAGCACCGCCTGGAAGGTGGATTCCCGATCTACGGTTGAGTGATGACGGCATCCACAGCAATCAAAAGGGGAGCCAATCAATCGCGAAGCATGTCTTGGCGGCCCTGAAGGATATGTATGGAAGCCAGATAGTCGCGTCAGAACACTAAGCGCCGCAGCAGATGGTGGGCTGATGTCGCCAGCCTAAGACTTTCATAGCCTGCGTTTATACCTGTCCGTGATTGTCGTGCCAACGGAACTGATTTGGGTAAGTTAGTAAGGAAAGAGTGCCATGGCTCGGGCAAAGGCTTGTTGGCAATCAACGTGATCCGAATCATTAAG
>JAPKCI010000145.1 GCA_028823035.1 Rubripirellula sp. | reverse complement strand
ACCGCATGCGAAAACGCTATCGTGAACTGCTCTGGCTGGAAATCGCCGAAACGGTTGAGCACGTTTCCGACGTAGGCGACGAAGTACGCCGCCTGTTCAACACGTTTAGCTGATCAGGGCAGTTTGCGGGGCAGAGCCGGGTTGTGATCAGTGGTACAGTTCTGCTGGATACGGGCCGAACTGGCTAATCCAGAGAAATATCGGAAAAACACCGTTGCGCCTACGTTACTTTCCGTCAGAACACAGCGAGAAGCAATCGTGTTCGCGGACCGTATCAACCAGCCTCACAAGATAATTTGCCATGACAGCGACAGAAACCTGCCCTGAATGTGGTCAGACTCTCCCGGCAGATGCTCCGGCTGGTGTCTGCCCGAAATGCCTGCTGGCCGTCGGATTAAACGCTGCCGAAGACACATCGATCGAAGTGACCGAGCACATGTCCTCTTCGGGTTCTCTGCCAAAGATCACGAAAATCCAGTATTTCGGTGACTACGAACTGCTTGAAGAAATCGCCCGGGGCGGCATGGGTGTCGTTTACAGAGCGCGGCAGACAAGTCTTAACCGGATTGTCGCTTTGAAGATGATCCTCTCCGGGGAACAC
Organism: Rubripirellula sp.; assembly: GCA_028823035.1. GTDB lineage: Bacteria > Planctomycetota > Planctomycetia > Pirellulales > Pirellulaceae > Rubripirellula. Next base: position 14,647 of record JAPKCI010000145.1, on the reverse strand, counting down.
GCCAGCCCAATCGACATCGAACGATTTAACATCGAAGCTCAGGCGGCGGCCAACCTAAAGCACCCCAACATTGTTGCCATCCACGAAGTCGGCCAGCATCAGGGACGATCGTACTTCTCAATGACTTATATCGAGGGTCAAAACTTTGCCGATATTCTCAGAGAAGGCCCGGTCCCGAATCGAAAAGCGGTGCAGTATATGAAGACGGTTGCCGAAGCCGTTCACTTTGCTCATCAGTGTGGAACACTGCACCGCGATCTGAAGCCACAGAATCTGCTTATCGATGGTAATGATCAGCCACAGATTACCGACTTCGGACTGGCCAAACAGGTAGAGGACACCAGTGGCCTGACCGCAACGGGCATGATTCTGGGAACCCCCAGCTACATGTCACCCGAACAGGCTCTCGGAAAGGCTGACATCGGCCCCCGCAGCGACGTCTATTCGCTGGGTGCAGTCCTTTACGAACTGCTGACGGGCCGCCCTCCCTTCTGTGCAGCATCGGTTGTCGAGACGTTGCGGCAGGTAACAGACAAGCTGCCCGCAGCTCCCCACACGATCAACGACAATGTGCCGCCGGACCTGGAAACGATCTGCCTGAAGTGTTTGGAGAAATCACCTCATGCCCGTTTCCAGTCTGCACACGAACTTGCCGCTGATCTCGGACGTTTTCTGGATCATGAGCCCATTCATGCACGGCCGGTAAGTCCATTCCGAAAGGTTGAGACATGGATCCGGCAGCGACCATGGACCATCACCGTAACAGCGGCGGTGGTCGTGCTGGCTCTCGTCTGCATCGTCTATCTGCAGTTTCAGCAGAACCGCCTGCTGCAGTATCAGCATTCTTACCCGAACTATGTGCAACAATCTGGCCAACGGACCCACTCGCTGGAAAACACGGTACATAGCTTGCTGACGTACGGTTCACTGGCTTTGTTGGTCACCTATCTGGTTTACCGCGTGAAATCACTGCGGATGACACACTGGCAGCAGTGGTTTGACCAGGCGAAACAGTTGAAAGAACCCCGGCCGGTCAGCACACCCGTCCGTTTTCTCTGCGCGGCAGTGGGCCTGTCAATTCTGGCAGGCGTGTTGTTTGCAACCGCACGGATCATTGAGGCATACGTCTGGGAAGACCTTTCTGCACCCTGGGGCCATATCTTGATCATGTTCATTCTGTTCTTTCTTTCCCTGCAACTGCTGGTTCAGATTGCGCAGGACTATCGTCAGGCCGTCTACGGAAGCCATAGCCCTCAGATCGACCCCGAACAACTTGCGGCAATGCGTGAGTTCGTTCTCAACGGTGATATGATCGGAGCCATCAAGTTGTATCGCACTACCATCACCACTGCCGGATTTGAAGAAGCAAGGCGGTTCGTCGCGCGGCTTGCTTTGGAAGTAGCAGCGGAAGATCCCGAGCAATTTGCTGCCAACCAGCCCTCGTTGTGGCATGTCAACTGGCGCGCTGTCAGCATTTGCCTAACGGTCGAGGCTATCCTTTGTGCGGGTATCTGGTGGATGTTACGGCCACTTGTCATGCCCCCCGGATTAATCATCACCGTGTTTCTCGGCGGCTGGCTGTTTGGTGCCATCCTGCTGACCTCATTTCGAATCAGAAATCCCAGAAAGCGTCTGATGGTTGTCGTTGCCTTGACCACATTGGGACCGATCGTCGCTGTGATCGGCCGAGCAACTCTGTTTTCGCCACCTACAACAATGCTCTCATCATTCAGCTTGACTATGGTGGGCGCCTTCTTCGGTGTTGCTCTGGTCGTATCTGCCGCCACCCGACAACACCATCCAAAACACTGATTCAACCGAAAGTGTGTCCTGATTTTCGTCCGCACAGTTCCCTGGATTTCCGCACAGTTCCCTGGAGTACCGTGTGGGGGAAAAATATCGACCGAACACTTTGACGGACGAATGCCAGGGTTGCGTCATCAGCTGCGGCCCGATTTTGGGTCGAGATCGAGACAAAGTTAATCGGCGGTGGTGAAGAAACGTGCCAAAACGATCGCACTGCGCAGCAGTTACCGACGCTTGCCAGCAGTGCAATCCTCGGTTCAAGCGGTGTTTTGACGTCTTCCGAGTTTTTTTGAGCCCACGGGAAAAACCCTGTGATCGGATTCGCCGCACGGCGGCGTTCCAGTGATGGGTTCCAACTCGGCCCCTCGCGAGGGGATTTGTACAAAAAACTCCAGAAAGTCGTAGCTGACAGCACGGCAGGCGACATTTGTCGCTGGGGAACCGGTCAAGGCGACACCATGAATGGCCAACGGCACCAACGGGGAAAGCCAATTTGCAAAACACAGCCTAATGAATCGACCATTCAGTCGTAGAAGCTAGGACAGCACCACGACGTGCTATTTCAATCTCAATTGGCCACCAAGTGAAAACTATGAATCGATGCTTCCCGGTCTCGAGCTGTTTGCTGACAGCCATGCTCATCACTGCAACTGTCTGCGACGCTCAATCTCACACTCCCGTCACCGCGACGACGAGAGTGCTTGGTGGAGCGGATCGGTACCTGACGCACCTGAGTACCGATAAGCCGATTTACAAGCCAGGCGAAACGATGTACGTCCGCGGTGTGGTGCTCCATCATGCGACTCGCAAGCCGCTACCCCAGAACTCGAACTTACGGGCGACGTTTAACATCGCAGGTCCGAAAGGCGATTCAGTGGCGTCCGGCTGGGTGATTTCGCAGGATAGTGTGTTTGGGTTGCAGTGGAAGGTTCCTGATGAGCAAGCCGGTGGCGAATATACAATCAAGGTAACCTACCCCGGGCACGGTTACGCTCCAGCGGAACGCAAGTTCGACATTCGAGTTTACCGTACACCTCGGTTGAAATCGCAAATCAATTTTCTCCGCGATGGCTACGGTGCGGGCGATGACGTCGCTGCAACGCTTTCGGTAGAACGAGCAGAAGGCGGCATTCCAACCGGGGCGAAGGTCACGGTGATTGCACGAGTGGACGGAACGGAAGTGTTCCGCGGACCAGCAACCGTGGACGACAATGGCAACTGTGTCGCTCGTTTCGAACTTCCAAAGGACATCGAGCGCGGCGAAGGAACTCTGGCCATGGTGATCCAGGACGGGGGCTTTGTCGAAACGGCCAGCAAGACCATCCCGATCCTGTTGCAGACCGTCGATTTGACGCTGTATCCCGAAGGCGGCAATCTGATCGCCGGCCTGCCAAATCGAGTCTATTTTGAAGCCTTTACGCCGGCAAAGAAGCCGGCTGATCTGGCAGGAATTGTGGTTGATGAAGAGGGCGAGGAAGTTGCCAAGTTCAAAAGCCAGCACGAAGGTCGCGGCCGTTTTCGATTGACTCCGAAAGCCGGAGAAAAGTACTCGCTGAAGATCACCCAGCCCTCGGGTATCAAGACCATTTATCCGCTCCCCGAAGTGAAACCGGGCGCGGTCATCCGATCTGTGAAAGACGTTTACCACGCGGGCGAACCGGTGGTCATCAAAGCCGGAACCAGCGATGCCAAGCCATTTTCAGTAACTTTGCGGCAACGTGAAACCGAAGTTGCAAAATTAAACTTTGTGGACGTGATCAACGGTTTGGCCGATGCAACGTTCACTCCTGCCGATTCTGCTGCCGGCGTACTCGTGGCAACCGTATGGGATGAAAGTGGCAAGCCACTGGCCGAACGATTGATCTTCCGGCAACCCGTCGACGGAGTGCAAATCAAGATCACTCCAAATTCAAAACAATACACTCCCGGTGGATCGGCAAAGTTCGACATTGTCACGACGGATGCCACAGGAGAACCGATCTCGGCCGTTGTCGGTTTGACGGTCACCGATGATAGTGTTTTGGAAATGGTAGAAACCCGCGACCAGCCTCCGCGGCTGCCGGTGATGGTGTTGCTCGAGGACGACGTCAAAGATTTGGCGGACGCTCAAATCTACTTTGATCCGCAAAACGAAGGTTCTGATCTTGCGGTTGACTTGCTGCTCGGTACGCAAGGCTGGCGGCGATTTTCCTACATCAGATTTGGCGAGTTTCTGGCAGATCATGGAGACGATGCTCGGCGAGCTTTCGCATTGCGTCTACAAACCGAACACTCGGCCATGCTGGTATTTGATGATGAATTTGGATTTGGCGACGGTGGCGAGTTGGAAGAACTTGCCGAGCATGCTGAAGTCGAGAAAGGCGGCCTCGAGTTGGCGGATCGTCGCAATCCAGATGCCGTACCAGCGAACGCAGCTGAGCCCGCTTTTCCCGAGGGTCCGCAGGTAGGAAACCAAAACGGCATTGGTGATGATCACGATCGAGCGAAGGAGTTACAGAAACCTGAAGCGTCAGTTGCGAAGAGAAAGCGGCGTTTTAGCATCGCGAGAGACATGCTGCTTCGGCAAAACAAACAACGTCCTGAAGCAAACGATTTGTTAATGGCACTGGAAGACTGCGCCGAGGTAGACGAGGGCAAAAGTATCGTAGGGGGCGGTTTCCTGAGTAAGGTGGCCAACGATTTCGTGGTGGTGCGAGTTTTCGCCCATCAACTTCGTGCTGACCGACAGGCGGGCGACCGAGTTGATTTCACGGAGACCCTGTATTGGAATGCGGGTGTCAAAACCGACAAATACGGCAAGGCCAGTGTGGAATTCGCATTGAACGATTCCGTCACCAGCTTTCGTACCTTTGCCGATGCGTTTTCGGCAAACGGAGCGCTCGGACAATCCTCGATCCAAGTCGAATCGGTCCAACCTTTCTATCTGGAACCGAAGTTGCCCTTGGAAGTCTCCACCGGCGATCACGTCCGCGTCCCGATTGGCTTGGTAAATGCAACGGACAGCCATTTGACGGGCGGTTCGTTTTCGCTCGAATCGAATACGGCAGGAACGACAAGGAAGTCGACCGCTCGTTTCTCGCTGACCACTGAGCAACGGCTTCGCAAATTGGTCAGAATCGACATCGGCAAACAACCGGGCAACGCCCAGTTGATACTCAATGCAAACATCGCTGGCTACAAAGACCGTGTGACTCGCAACATCGTCGTCAAGCCGTTGGGATTCCCGGTAGAATCCGGTTTTGGCGGATTGATTGCTGATGGGGACGCCGTCATACACGAGCTAACGATTCCCCCATCGTTGGTCCATGGCAGCCTCAGCACTCGCATTGTCGTTTACCCAACACCGTTGGCCAGCATGACCGAAGCTCTGGAACGGTTGATTCGCGAGCCTTGCGGGTGCTTTGAACAAACGAGTTCGTCCACCTATCCGTTGGTGATGGCTCAACAGTACTTCATGTCCCATCAGGGCGTTGACCCCAGTCTGATTCAGCGTAGTGCAGACATGTTGGAAAAGGGCTATCAACGGTTAATCGGTTATGAGTGCAAGAGCGGCGGATTCGAGTGGTTTGGTAACGATCCGGGCCACGACGCGTTAACCGCCTACGGCTTGATGGAATTCACAGACATGGCAGAGGTCCGTTACGTCGATTCAGCCATGCTGCATCGTACTCGCGATTGGCTACTGAACCAACGTGACGGCAAGGGCGGCTTCGAACGGAAAACGAACACGCTGCACACTTGGGTGGCCGTCCCCGAAGTGGCCTTCACGTACAACACCTGGGCACTGTTGGAAGCTGGTGTTGATACCGACCTGTCGACGGAAGTGGCGTGGGTCCGAAAAGCAGCCGAAGCGACCGATAACACGTACGTGATGGCCTTGGCCGCCAATGTTTTCTCGCGAGCTGGTGACAGGGACGGCGAAGAACACATGCTCGACAAATTGGCTGGTATGCAAGCAAGTGACGGTTCGCTCGAAGGTGCCACGGTTTCGGTCGTCGGCAGTGGGGGTGAAGCGCTCAAGATTGAAACCACAGCGCTCGCTGCGACCGCTTGGCTTCGCAACCCCAGTTACACTCAAAACGTCGAGAACGCCATCAAGTATCTATCCGAAGTTTGCAAAGGTGGTCGATTTGGTTCGACTCAATCCACGATTCTCGCATTGCAAGCCATCGTGGCATACGACCAAGCTCGCGCAAAGCCAAAGGCACCGGGAACATTGCAGCTTTTCGTCGACGGCCAGCCCGTTGGCAGTGCCGTTGCTTTCACAAAAGACACTCAGGGCGCGATAGAACTCCCCATAATCAGTGAACTGTTGACCGAGGGCAAACACAACATTCAAGTGGTCATGACAGGCGGTTCTGAAATGCCATATTCCATCACGGCGGACTACAACACGCTGACGCCAAACTCGTCGGACCAGTGCAAACTGGACTTGGAAGTCGCTCTGGCGAACAGAAAACTCGACGAAGGATCCAGCACCGAAGCGAACGTGAGCCTCTTCAATACGACGAGCGAGAAAATCCCAACACCCACCGCCATCATTGGCATCCCGGGTGGGCTGGAAGTCCGCCACGATCAGCTGAAAGAACTGGTTGCTGCCGGGAAGATCGCCGCTTACGAGGTCAATGGCCGTGAAGTTGTTTTGTACTGGTTAGCCCTCGACGCCGAGCAGCGTATCGATGTTTCCATCAGCCTCGTCGCCGCCGTCCCCGGAACCTACACCGGTCCCGCCAGTCGCGCGTACTTGTACTACACCGACGAACACAAAATTTGGGCCGACGGTCTCACCGCCACCATTTCACCAAGGAAGTAAGCTTTTTATGCTGCTCTTCCTCTTAAGAATAAGTTGCGAGATAGTCGCGTAGCAGCCTGCAAGCATTCACTCTTCACAATTCCAGAGTCGTACGGAGTCACACACGAGCTGGCAATTTGGGCCGCCTTTGAAACTGAACCTGGGGCCCTGCTTATCTTTTTCATTGATGATGGTTACAGCATCGTCTTTGTAGGTCTTGCTGTGGCCGTTGACGCCTATTCGGATCTCACCCTTTTTGTACTTGATGACTAAATCGATCCACTCACCAAGTTTCATGCCTGATTCAGACTCCGTGAATGTGGGACCGTCAGGCAGTTTGATTCGGTGCCCTCCTCCCTCAACGTAATTCAATCCGATCATGTGGCGGCCGATCTGAAAACTGGGCCGGCCGGGTGTCAGATTTTCTGTGTCAAACTTGTAACGAAGGTGACAGACAAACGCTTCCGGGATGCGATTGATATGAACGATCGGTACCAGGCCGAGGTGATGATCACGTTTGAGCGATTTCATCGCCTCTTCCCGAGATTTGAACTGTGCAGTCACAACCAGCTTGCCATCCTTGATTTGATTGCTCTTCTTCGGGGCACCCCATCTTTCCCGGTTGAATTCATGATCGAAATCGTCCGAGTAGATGAGCGTTCCTCTCTCAAACAGTTGAGATTTGAAAGCCGGTGGATCGGCGGAATGTGTAGGACTGACCTCCCCCCATAGAATTGCACCATTGCGAGTGAGAGAATCTCGATCGGGCACCATGCCCGGAAAGGAATTTCACAATGCCACAGAAACGTCACACAGTGGATCAGATCGTTTCCAAGCTGCGTAAGGTGTGGAACTCAACAAGTCCAAAAAGCACCCGAAGCTTACAAGCTGCTTGAAATCACCGAACAGACCTATTATCGCTGGAGGCAGAAGTATGGTGCCATGAATCCGGAGCTGGCCAAGACACTTTCCAGTGCTGCGAGTGTGGCGGCTATCTTTGATGTTATGCATTGCTAATGCATTAGTCTCTTATTTATCCCTCATTGACCGTGATGTCTGGTAATAATTCGACCGCGTCACGAAGGACGGTATCGTCTAGCTTGGTGTAGGTATTCATCGTCAACGTGATCGTGGAGTGTCTCGCCAGGCGTTGGGCTACTGAAGGATGAACACCGCGACGGGCTAGATTCGTTATGAAGGAAGTACGCAATGCGTGGAAGTCAATGGTCTCGCCATCATCATTCGCGATAACGAGTCCAGCTCGCTTCGCGTCACGTTTGAAGAAAACGCCCGCCTGATACTCCTTGGCCCATGTCCCTGGCCAGACGTAATCGGTTTGTTTGAGTGTGTCGAGCGTGCAACGCAACGGTGCAATGATAAATTTTGGCAGCGGTAAGGCAGGATTACGCTTTCCCTTGGCATGCTTTGCTTTGATCGTAACACTTGCGACATCATCAATCGTGAATGCAGATTGTTTCAGCGATGCCAGTTCCGACGCACGCAGTCCCGTGCAGGCGGCGATGATATACAGCAACGCCCTTTGCGGACCGTTGAGACGCCAACGCTTCCCGCCATAACTCTTTGCGGATAAGGTCGTCTCGTACAGGGTGCTCAATTCTTGGGCAGTCAATGCTCTACGAATCTGCTTGCGGTCTACGTCTGCGGTATACAGGGAAACATTCTTAAGAGGATCGGTGACAAGTATGTCCGTTTTCCAAAGCCAACGGCTGAAGTTTTTGACAGAACGTAGATAGTGGTTGCAAGTTTCAAGAGACCGTTTCGTTACACGCCTACGCCCACCGTCATACTTTCCATCGACGTGATAGCGATGAACCGTTTTCAGGATTTTGTTTGCGACAATCGTGGCTGGCGATGTGGCTTCTGCATCATCTAATAGGTCGGTTGCTCGTTTGTATGTTTTTGTTACGTGTAAAGTGGATCTACCACGACCCCGCAAAACTTCAGCGTAGGCATCGAGGTAGCCCCTATGGGCTCGTCTCGCCTGCGTTCGGCTGTCGTAATGCCCAACGCCATATCTTTGTCGGCCTCGCGTTGTAGAAGAGTCAATGAGGTTGTTTTGTCTTGGGTTAACGGAATCTGCTTCCGCGTGTTATCAGATCTTCGCAGGTTTCCATAGAATCGTTTTGAAAGTTCGGTCCGTTGCACGGCATTGGGGTCGTTTCTGGTAGTTCGTTTGCCAGATTCAGCGTGCACGTATCGAACTGTTTTTTTTTCGCCAGACGTTTGTTTTCGGCATCACGATTGCTCCTAAGGGGCTAATCCTGGTGCGGTTGACTGGTATCAGATTTTTGGTTCCCCACTGGTTCCCCAAAAAAGAAGGGAAACCAAGATGAAGACACAAAAAAACACCAACGGCTTAGTACCGATGGCGTTGGCGTGAATCGTTAAGAAGTACCGCAGAGAAAGCTGAAACCCCCTAAATTGCAGTGCCCAGGGCGGGACTTGAACCCGCATAGCCGTTACCAGCCGGGGGATTTTAAATCCCCTGTGTCTGCCAATTCCACCACCTGGGCGGCACTGCAATCATGAATTGATCGTTGCGAAATCGAAGGCCCCGAAAAGCAGCTGCATCCTCCATGAGAGTGGGATCCCCTGCACGGTTCGCAACAGACGCTATGGTGGCACATCCGCCGTGTTTAGCCAAGTGTCCACTTTCGCGGCCGAGGCACTTTGTAACAATCCAGAAGACGGACGTGAATCGTTTTTCAATGACGATTGCCGCCGTTTACAACGTCAGTACTTGCCAATACCTCGAGTCAGGTCTCAACCAGCATCTCCGCATCGTATTCTAGTCCTCGCATGTCGTCAGGTACTGCGTTGGTGTAGCGAAAATGGGACTTCCCTGTCGGTCGGGATAGCACGATTAATACGTTTAGCCTGCCAGTGCGCGAAATCGACTTCATTCCTCCTGCAGCTTGACACGCTTTTGTAGCTGGTTTGACGTAGGGTTTCTCTTAGGATGTCTCCGAGTTGCCGAAACTGTGAGACTGGATGAGCATGCGGAAATGACCCGGAAACCGGAGAAAATCAGATGGAATCACAAGGAAACGATTATCAGGTCTTGTTGGACTATTTGGCCGAGCGTGGACATAGTCCCCAAGAGATTAAAACGATCATGGCTCACGTTGAAGACTATGATGAAAAAACTCAACACGATTCCATCATGGATTCAATCGGTAGCGGTGGAATCGATCTCGAGGCACTGGTGCGAGAAGCTCTGAGCGAATGAAATTCCTGCCGGCGTGTAGGGTCGCCTTCGTGTTAACCGATGGTAGTGCGCCCAACCTGAACGCAACGTCCCTGTTTCGGTGTAGCGTCAGGGCATCACTGTCGGGTTAAAATCAAGCCTGTGTCCAGCAAGCAGTGCAAGTCCGAGTAACTGTGCCGTAACCTGGTCACCGGGAGTTGCCGGGACGCCGAAACCCCTGGTCGGATGGTGGCAATCCCGGTCGTTGCCTCGGATCGAAACCACGAGGCCTCTCGCGGGGAAAGCCGCCCTTTGATGGACTTGGCCGTTCTCTATCCGGACCTCTGATTTCTTGGCCGCTCAGATTATCGTCACCGTTTGCATCGAGTTTGCGAAGTGATGTGGATGCTGACTCGATTTCTTCTGCGGACAGTCTGCCATCACTGTTGATATCCAATGCATTGAGTACGGGAACGCGTCGCATCATTTGTGCCATTTTTGAACCCATGGATGAAGGACCGTTTCGGGCCGATCGACCACCCGGTTTGCGACGTGTGCCACCATCTGGATCCCGCTCAAATGAAACAAGGTATTCCTGAGTTACGGGAATACAAAACGTTTCTGCGTCATCGCAGGCAAAGTACTTTACGGTGACGGTTATGGGTTCAGAAGAGCGACCATCGACAGACACCAAAAACTCACGTGGGTCTGCATCTGCGTCAACCTGCACCGTTGCTGATTTTCCTTCCGCTGGCGTGACGGTGACACCCGATGGTGTATTGATGGTATAGGTCAACGCTGGAGCCTTATTGTTCCAGTGCACTTTGTAAAGAGGATCGAGAAAGAAGCCCAAATAGAGTTTTCCATTGCCCATCTCTGCACGTAGTTTTGCATAGTGGGGTACCTCGGATTCCTTGACAGTGGTCTTCCTTGGCGACAACTGATCGGGGATCGCCAAACGTTTGACCACACCTGTTGGTGCCTTTTCCGGCGGCTTACGGGTTGGCATCTTGAGATCACTGATCTCTGTTGGCTTGGTAACGGATCCGACCAATCTGTTCAGATCAGACCTAAGTTCCCCGGGGCTACTCCAATCCCGAGTCACGACGATTTTTCCGTCTGGATCAATGATGAATTCCGAGTTGGGACGATTGCCCAAGGCATGCTTCAGATCGTTATTCATGTTGTCACAGATCCACGGAATCCGGGAACCCAATGTTTGTTTGGCTTCGGCAACATGCATCAGCCGTTCTTTGAGGTTGAACGGTGTGATGTAACCGTTGGTTTCCGGGTGCGCAAGTGCCTTGTAAATGTAGAAAAACTTGACACCTTTGGATTCATAATCGCGCTGCACGGTCTCCAAACTGGGGACATTTCTTAGGAACGGTGGTCAGGTCAGGCAGCCAAATACCAGCACGGTGTAGTTGCCACGCAGGGTCGCTGTAGAAAAATGTTGGCCCTGCTCATCTACGGCAGTCACGGTGGGAAGCAGGGTTCCGGTTTGCGGAAGTTGCCCACCACCGCCGCGGGATCGCGGTCCATTGCCGGGTTGTGCAAAGGTCGGCATGACCATGTAACCGAGCATGGTCACAAGCAGTAATGATGATCGGATCATGGTGTTTTTTTTGGTTGATGGTGCGGGCGCGTTTGTCGCACCTTAAAGTTTGAACCCGTGATGGAAGCCAAAAGTTCTGAGATGTTGATTCCCAAGTTGTTGTGGTTGATAACATTATCGGACTGGGTCAAAACAGAGTAGTTGGCCGTTGTCGAGCACGACAAAAATGCGGCCATCGTGATCGATGGCGGTTCCGCCTTTCACAGCATTGGCAGGGGTCGCAGCAATCCACTGATCCGTACCATCGGCTGTGTTGATGGCGACCAGGAAGCTGTTTTCTGGTGCGCTATCAGTATGTCCAGTGGCCAATAAAGTCTTGTCGGTAACCACGAAACTGGTGAATCGGCGGTCTGCTTTGTCGGACCAGATGGCATCGGGGACCTTACCACCGCGACGAACCCAACGGGCTGCTTCCTTGGCAGGTTGTTGGGTTCCTGCGGGCAGGGCTGGTTGCTTGGCGAGGTTGGCGAATTGACTGCCTTCGTAACTTGCATCGTGTGACAAGGCGCAGCCGTCAGTGCATTCATAGTCCAGCGAAACATACTTACCGTAATCAGGGTAGTAGGGATAGAACGCAGTTCTGTACTGCGATGTGACCTGCTTTTTCGGCGTGTTGAGGCATCGCAGTGTTTTTGGATCGTACCTTGCCGTTTCATAGACGCCGCCGGCGAGGAAACGCAGTTCGCCATCGACCATGGTCAGATTTCCCTGCATGCTGATGCCGTTGTTGACTTCCTGTTGCAGTGTTCCTGAGTCTCGATTGGATGCTTTGAGTTGTCCGGTGATTGCATCGAGAGCGACGACGTGAGTTCCGTCGTAGTGGGTAATGCCTGCAGCTGCAAAGACTGTTCCATCCTCGACCACGACGCCACCGGCAACGGGCCACGCCGAGATCAGCCGATCATATACGGGCAGCCAACGATCAGCGGGGCCCACTCGGAAGGACCACAGAAATCGGCCATCCCGTGCTGACATCGCATGGACTCGACCATCAGCTGATCCAACATAGAGTCGGTCATTTGAGATCGTGGGCGGGTAATAAACAGGGCCGCCCGTGTAAGCTGTCCACGCGGTCGTGCCATCGGCATGAAAGGCCCGGACAGCGCCTGAGCGGTCAGCAATGAAAATCATCCCTCCGGCCGTCACCGGTGCCGTGGGCAGAACACCTTCGGCGAGTTCCACAGACCAGCTCAGCGACACGTTCCCCGGGATGGTTGTTTGTGTGTGATCATTGCGAGAGTTGTTGCTGCGGTAGGTTGTCCAATCATTCTGATTGGCATTCAGTGCAGGGACCTCAGCATCCAGGTTGCCGGTGAGCAATGCCGGTTCCACTGCCGCATTTTCGGCTTCGTTTAAATCACCTTCTGGTCGTAATGCGATGTTGCCGTACAGAGATAATTGGCAACCACACATCCATGGTCCCCAGTAGAGGTGGCCACCTGCAATCAGGACACCATCCTGACAGGGTGGTCGCATGGGATCGATGTGCTGTACTGTATTGGTATCGGTGAGAACACGAACGGTACCACCGTTGGCTCGGTAAAAAACGCTGTCGACACAGCCCGTTGCCCGTGTGCAGGCACGGCGGGCGGGAAAGGTATCGAGGACGTTACCCGTCTGATAGTCGAGTCTCATTCCGTTCTCGGATTTTTGCGGGCCGGCTGCCCAGATTCCGTCCTCGCGTAGTACCAGTTGCAGATTGCCTGTGGGGTGGGTCCAGGCAAGTGTTCCATCCTTGGCCGATGCGACTACCATCCGTGTCCGTTGCGGACCGGCGAAAAACAGATAGTTGTTGTCACACTTGATATAGCAGGTCGTTGCATAACCAGTGATGTAGTGTTGTGCTTTCTCTTGGCCATCGATGGCTGATAGCAGTTTCTCATCGCTGTTTTTCCACAACATCTTGCCAGTGTAGCGATCAATTGCTGCAAGGAACTTGCCGGGGCAATAACAGAAAATCTTCGTGTCATTCATGCACACGGCTCGTGCATCCAGGAATTCATCATCCCGGTAATGCCAGATCCGCTTTTTGGTTTTCAGGTCGAGTGCAACAAGCGTTCTTCCAAAGCCAAACGACGTTCTGGGATCACTGTAGTCGTGGCCATCCCACATGCCCCAAGGCCAGTGACCGAGTCCGCGGCGGATCGCCCGCTGTGTCTGGATTTTCATTTCAGGATTACCCACCAGTGCATACAGTACGCCATCTTGCATGGCCATCCATTTCCATACAGGTCCATCGCTGATCGAGGTGTCAACCTTGATTTCGTCTTTGAGCTGTCCCGTATCGCCATCAAAGATCTTGCATGATTCATGATCACCCATGTAGAGATCGTCGTCGGTCGCAACCATCGTGTTGCGGTGCAACATGAAGCCGGGTGAAAGATCGCGTCGCCACAAAATCATTCCGTTGTACGCGTTGATGCACAGCAGCGTATTGAGCATCTCGTTCTGGTTGGCTTTGTGAGCGATGTGGCCCATCGCTTTGTAGATGCGTCCCCCGGCAATGACGGTCTGTTCCGGCATGGGACTGAACTTGGGATAGCCAATGAACTGGGTGCGAAAGTTGCCGCGAACCAGCTGATCTTTCGATTGTGGGTTATTGTCTGGGCCGTGATAGGGATGGGACCAGTCATCAGTGCCGGTGGGGACCGGCTTGACTCGCTGCTCATTACCAAAAACTGCAATGCCACGCGGTCGCAGTGCCCTCATGACTTCTGCTTTAGGGACAGACTTTTGCAGCGCCGCGTTGACAAATATCTGGTCAGCGACGTTGTTGCCGAGATGAATGTTATCAAGCGATCCGGTTTGTACGAAAAGTCGACGCCCCAGCAAGTGTGCTTTGTCTGCACGAGCACGCAGTAGGCTGGCGAGTTCTGAATCAGGTGTTTGCACAAAGACGATCACACCTTCACGCTCGCACAATTCAAAGAGCGGATTGATTTCGGATGCCGTGATCCCGATCAGGCCAATGATTCCACGTTCGATACCGGGATTGGCAATCGTTAGTGTGCTGGAATCGCGATTCTGGACCGTAGGATCGAGACGCTCGCGGACAGGCGGTTGACTACGGGCAGGCGTCACTGCTGCGAACGTCACGAGTGCAGCGAGGGTGAACAGTCTCATCTTTGACCTCGTCTCAATGGGAATCAGAAAACGAGCAATAGGCTGGTAGGATATGCCATTCTACCTTGAACTGCATTGGCAATGGGCGGTTCTGGCAATGGGC
>JAPKCI010000144.1 GCA_028823035.1 Rubripirellula sp. | reverse complement strand
CTGAGCCCGGTAACAGGAGAAGCTGAGCCCGGTAACAGGAGAAGCCGCAGAGCCAGAATTGCCGTCCGACAATCCCCACAAACCGATGCCCACGTGGCAGACCGATGCCCACGCCTGAGATCACCGCCACTCGCCTTCTGCACCGATAGGTCTCAGGTTCCGTCTACCCAGGCTTTTTTCGTCCACGATGACGGCACAGACTCCCTAATTTCTAATGCGAGTATCCCACCCGTTTGCTATCCTATGGTTGAGTAGCCGCCAAACCAGCGTGGTCACGGAATCGCTCCCTTCTCTTATCCGCATGCTTCCAGGAACGCCGTTATGAGCCGAGTGGTTCAGGACTTTACCGACTTACTACTTAAGAAAGGGATTGTCAGCCTCGATCAGCTCACAGAAGCCGAAGAGGTTGCCAAAACCACCAATGCCGACGTGGGCGATGTGCTGGTCCAGATGGAATACGCCACCCCGGAAGAGGTGGCAGAAGCATTGGCCAAGCATCACAAGATCCCCTATGTCGACCTGCGAACCGCTCAAATCAGCGATGATGTAGTCGAATTGGTCCCCGAGTCGGTCGCCCGCGAGAACACCGTTCTGCCCTTCAGCGAAGAGGATGGCGCCCTACGGATCCTGATTGCTGACCCTTTTGACCTGGAAACCATCGAGAAACTACGATTCATTCTGAACCGGAAAATCGAGACCGCACTTTCTTCAAAGGGAGCCATCCTCGGGGCGATCAACAAGTATTACGGTCAGGTTGAGGGTGAATCCGCTGACTCGATGTTGCAGGAGTTCACTGATACGGCGATTGACTTTACCGAAACCGATGCCGACAGCGAGCAAGCCGAAGAGGATATTGATGACAATTCCGCTCCTGTCATCCGTTTGGTCAATCTGATGATTCAGGAAGCGGTTCAACTTCGCGCCAGCGATATCCATGTCGAACCCTTCGAGAACCGCGTACGGATCCGCTACCGAATTGATGGAGTCTGCGTAGAACGAGAAAACGCACCCCGCCGAATGCTTTCCGCCATCATTGCCCGCATCAAAATCCTCTCGAAAATCGACATTTCAGAGAAGCGGCGACCAACCGACGGACGAATCAAGATCACCGTCGGCGACAAACAAATCGATCTTCGTGTCAGCATCATCCCCACCAATCACGGTCAATCCTGTGTGATGCGGCTGCTGGACAAGGACAACATCAAGGTCGGCGTCCGCCAACTCGGACTCTCCGAAAGAGACTTCCGAAATTTCAACTCGCTGATTCGCCGTCCCAACGGCATCATTCTGGTCACCGGACCAACCGGTTCGGGAAAGACGACCACCCTGTATGCGGCACTCAATGCACTGAACCGCCCAGACCGAAAAGTGATTACCGCCGAGGACCCGGTTGAGTACTACCTGCCCGGGATCAATCAGGTCGAAGTCCGCCACAATATCGGACTCGACTTCGCTCTCATCATTCGTGCCATGTTGCGGCAGGCACCCAACATCATCCTTGTGGGTGAAATGCGAGATCACGAGACCGCTTCGATGGGAATCCAAGCCTCACTAACAGGACACTTGGTATTTAGTACACTACACACGAACGATGCGCCCAGTTCAATATCACGAATGGTGGACATAGGTGTACCCTCCTATATGGTGGCGAGTAGCGTGATCGCGGTGCTGGCACAGCGACTGGTCAGGACCATCTGTCCTCGCTGCAAGGTGCGGTACACACCCCCTGAAAGTAGTATCATTGAATCGGGCCTTCCACCCGAGATGGTGAAGCAAGCCGAGTTCTCGCGAGGCAAGGGATGCGCGTACTGCGGTCGTACCGGCTACCGGGGCCGGATTGGCATTTACGAACTGATGATGGTCAACAACAAGCTACGTGAACTTATGTTCAAGGGCACCACCACTCAATCCATTCGCGAACAAGCCATAAGCAATGGTATGTCAACGCTTTACGCCGATGGAATGCTCAAGGTAATTCGTGGCATCACAACCTTCGAAGAGGTCTACCGAGTCGCGAAGAAAACCGAGCAAGAGGCTTTGGCATTCCAGCACATCGTTGGTGATTTGGACTCGCTATAAGGCGATACCGAGCCCCGGCTACCGACCAACAGAGGTCCCCTATTGAGACGATTCCGAACAGTCGATTTCACTCGCAGCCAGCTTCAAACCCCACCCTGCAAAGTGGGCCTGCTACCCCACGGCGAAACACCAAAAATCTTCGGAATCCCGAACAAAGTGTTTTGCATGAGTGACCAGCGCCGCGACAGAAAGGCGTATAATGCTTGCGGTTTTTTGGTTTTTTGGGGAAAGCAGGCAATAATGAAGCCATCAAAGCAGGCGTGATATGAGGTCGCCCCCGCATTGAATGGCATGGTCTGTGACAAATCTTTTCTCCACAGCCTCTGTACTATCGCGATCTAACTTCAAAATCCTTTTCCATTTACCGACATTGCATTCCTGTCGGATGACCCACCAAACGCTTGCCGCGTGTCGGTTGTGTCGCCGCAAGATGCCTTAGGGAGCGACTATTGGCTACTGTTCTGATCGATAAGCTGTTGCAAGCCGCCATCAAACAAGGCGTGAGTGACATTCACATTGTCGTTGGACAACCACCGGTATTCCGCCTGCATGGACGGATGCGAAAGCTGGAAACCAAAACGCTCGAGGCAGAGGACGCGGTGTCGCTGATGAAAAGCATCACGCCCGAACGATGCCAGCGGGAATTGCAGGAAAGCGGAAGTGCTGACTTCGGTTTTGCATTTGGCGACGCGGCCCGGTTCCGCGTTTCGATATTCAAACAGCGTGGCTTCATCTCGATGGTGTTACGCCAAATCCCGAACGACAAACTGACCCCTGAACAACTGGGTTTGCCTGAAGCGGTGGTAAAAATGGTGCACCGGCCACGTGGATTGTTCTTGGTGACCGGACCGACCGGCTCGGGCAAGAGCACGACACTGGCAAGTCTGATCAATTTGCTCAACGAGACACTCGACCATCACATCATCACGATTGAGGATCCGATCGAGTTCTATCACGACCACATCGAAAGCACGATCAACCAGCGTGAAGTCGGCGTCGACGTCCCCAGTTTTTCGGAGGCAATCCGTCGTGCCTTGCGTCAGGACCCCGACGTGATTCTGGTTGGTGAGCTTCGTGACCTGGAAACGATCGAGGCCGCAATCACCGCCGCCGAGACGGGTCACATCGTGTTCGGCACCCTGCACACCAACAGCGCTCAGGGAACGGTCAACCGGATCATTGATGCTTTCCCTGGAAACTTGCAGGATCAAATCCGGACTCAATTGGCCAGTACTCTGATCGGTGTCGTCGCCCAAACTTTGCTACCAAGAATCGGCGGTGGTCGTTGTGCCGCCTATGAGGTCCTAAACGTGACGCCAGGCGTTGCCAACCTGATTCGTGAAAACAAGACATTCCGTATCAACAGTGCGATGCAGACAGGTGCAAAATTCGGCATGCAGTTGATGGATGACGCATTGTTCCACCACTGGCAGAAGGAAATGGTCTCGGTTGAGGACGTGCTTGCCAAAGCTCACCGGCCTGATGACCTCGCGAAACGAATCGTGCAGGCACGTCGCGGCTTGGAGGACGAAGTGGTTCCAGTTGGCGAAGACGAATAGAGAAACAGAATCAAGAACCAAAGGTGAGTTCAGGCTTCGCGTCTGCCTCACAAACGAACAGACGCAACCCTAACGACACCCCGTACCCTTTTAACGTTTGATTGGTCACTGACACATGGCACCACGTCGTATCGGACAGATCCTCGTTGACCTTGGTTTCCTAACCGATGAGCAACTAGAGATCGTGCTTGAAGAGCAGGAACAACAACCGGGTGCGCTGCTGGGCAGAATCGCCGAAGACATGCAACTGATCACCGACGAGCAGTTGATTCAGGCGCTCGCCGAGCAAATGGGGATGCAAACGGCGTCGTTAGAAGACGCCGAGTTCGACGACGCGGTGATCGCAAAAATCAGCGAGACCATGGCACAGTTGTATCGCGTTGTGCCGCTGTCATTTGAAAATGATGTCCTGACCGTCGCGACATGCGACCCACAAAACCTGACCATTCAGGATGAATTGCGGACCTTTCTGGGGCACGACATCGCAATGGTGATCGCGACCGAACGCGATGTACTGCAGGCAATCGGAAGACATTACGACAGCGAATCCGAGAGTGTCGAAAAACTGGTTCAGCAACTCGCCGAGGATGAAGAACTCAAGGCAGCCATCTCGGCTCTGGAAACAGAAAAATTCAACATCACCGATGCTGAGGCGTTGGCTGATTCAGCGCCCGTGCGAAAACTGTTGAACATGGTGTTGCTGCTGGCGATCAAGGATCATGCCAGCGACATCCACTTTGAGCCGTTCGAAGACGAATTTCGCATTCGCATCAAGTCCGAAGGGGTCCTCTACGAAATGGTGCCGCCGCCACGTCACCTGGCATTCGCCATTACGACGCGAATCAAGGTGATGGCAAGTCTCGACATTGCCGAACGCCGCATGCCCCAGGATGGCCGGATTGAATTGATGGTCGGCGGTCACCCGGTCGACCTTCGCGTCAGTGTGCTACCCACCATCTTTGGCGAAAGCGTTGTCATGCGGGTGCTGGACCGCAGTGTCGTCAACCTCAGCCTCGAAAACGTGGGCATGGACGACGACATGATGGCGAAGTTCCGTGCGGCCATCGATCGCCCCAACGGAATCGTGCTGGTGACTGGCCCGACCGGCAGCGGCAAAACCACCACGTTGTATTCATCGTTGACCGAACTGAACAAGATCTCAGACAAACTGATCACCACTGAGGATCCGGTCGAATATGACATCGATGGGATCATCCAGATCCCGATCGACAATGATGTGGGCGTGACCTTCGCCGGTTGTTTGCGAGCCATTCTGCGACAGGATCCTGACACGATTCTGGTCGGTGAAATTCGTGACCTGGAAACAGCAGAGATCGCAATTCAGGCAGCGCTTACCGGACACCTTGTATTTAGCACGCTACACACCAACGACGCTCCGGCAACCGTCACTCGCCTTAAGGACATGGGCATTCAGCCCTTCATGATCTGTGCCACCGTCGAGGCAATCCTGGCCCAACGTCTGGTCCGTCGCATCTGCACCAAGTGCCGCGAAGAGACCAAAGTCAGCGTTTCCATGCTGACCGACCTGGGGATACAACCGGAAGACATTGTCGGCAAGAAGTTCTTCAAAGGAACAGGCTGCGACAACTGCAACAATACAGGCTACAAAGGTCGAATCGCCTTGTTTGAGCTGATGCTTTTGAACGACAAGATTCGCGAAATGGTGATTGGCAATGCATCAACGGATGAACTGCGTGAAGAGGCTCGCCTCAACGGCATGCAGCCGCTACGTGAGTTTGGAATTTCCGTTGCCGTCGAAGGCATCACCACCCTGGATGAAGTGATCCGTGAAACCGTGTCCGAATAGCAAGTAATTTATATTTCCGATAGACATCGCGTTGCTGACCGGCATTGAGTACCGCCCGAAGCAACGCCCCGAACGAACATCAAATTTTTCATTTACCTATTCAACCCTGCCAACTGACCTACTGGCCCTGTCATGCCCATTTATCAATTCGAAGCGATGGACGCTACCGGACAAGAGATCCGGGACGAGATCGATGCAGCCAATGAAGAGGAGGCGCAAACCACCATTCGTCAGATGGGATACTTCGTCACGAAGATCTCCGTCAAAAAACAGGCGGCTGCGGCGGCTGGCAAATCGGGAAAGAAACGTGGCTTCGCCATCGGCAAAGTCAAGACCAAGAATATTTGCGCTTTCACCAGGCAGCTGTCCATTCTACAGGACGCCGGCCTGCCAATTCTGCGTAGTCTGAAGATCCTGGAAAACAACCAGAAGGGCGGCAAACTGAAGTTCGCGCTGATGGATGTCTGCGAAGAAATCGAGGGTGGATCCACGCTCAGTGAAGCGATGTCAAAATCACCCAAAGTGTTCACCCGCCTGTATGTGAACATGATCAAGGCGGGTGAAGCCGGTGGTGCTCTGGAAACGATCCTGCAACGTCTTGCTGATTTCCTCGAGAGTGCTGAGTCGCTGAAACGAAAAGTCAAAGGTGCGTTGATCTATCCGGTCATCGTGGTCATGGTGGCAACGGCGATTTTGAGCTTCATCATGATTTTCATCGTGCCAACCTTCGAAACGATGTTCGAGGAATTTGGTCTGGTTCTGCCAACGCCAACCTTGTTGTTGATCGCCATGAGCAACTACATCGTGGGTTACTGGTTCCTGCTGATTGCCATGCCGATCTGCCTATTGATCACAGTCAAACTGATGCGAAAATTCCGGCATGGCCGCATGGGATTTGACATGTTCATCATCAAGGTACCCATTTTCGGTGCACTGATAGAAAAGAACATTCTGGCTCGAACCACCCGTACTCTGGGAACGTTGATATCCAGTGGTGTTCCGATTCTCGAAGCGATCAACATCACCCGGGAAACCTCGGGCAATGCGATGTTCGAACGCATGTTCACTCGCGTGAATGAATCGATTCGCGAGGGTGAAGTGATCAGCAAGCCATTGCGTGAGTACAGCGTGCTCGGATTCCACCCGATGGCGATTGTCTTCTGGGCGTTGTTTGGCGCGTTCCCTGGTTGCATGTTGATGTCGGTCGCGTTGACCGCCAAGGGCACTAAACTGGACGCCGATGGCATGGTCGAGAACCTGACCATGCTGGGGATACAAGGCATCGTTGGAGGTGGTTTACTGGCCGCATTGTTTGGCGCGACCAAGATCAAATCACGCGTGGTCGACGACCTGGTCGTCAACATGGTCGACGTGGGTGAGGAAACCGGCGAACTCGACACGATGCTTTACAAAGTTGCGGACACGTACGACGAAGAGGTTCGTACGATGACCGATGGCCTGACGGCCCTGATGGAACCATTGATGATTGTATTCCTGGGGCTGGCAGTCGGATTCATCGTGATCAGTCTGTTCATGCCGTTGGTATCGCTGATCACTGGCTTGAGCTGATCCGAACACCAGCGACGACAACGTCGTTCAACGCGTTCAACGAGGCGATGAGCGACAACCGGCGGGTTGCCAAAGTGTGGCTCGCAAAACTTTTCATTATCGAAATTCAAACCCCTTCAAATTTCATCATGAACGCACAACGACGCTATCAATCGCGCAACGCACGTGCTCAATCACCCTCAGTTACAGGTTCACCTAGGGCCACTGGCTTCACGCTGGTCGAACTTCTGGTTGTGATTGTCATCATCGGAATTCTCATGTCGATCGCAGTCCCAGCCATCTTCTCAGCGGTCAAAACCGCCAAGTCAACCGCCATGAAGATGGAACTCAATTCGCTAGAAATGGCAGTGCAGAAATATCAGGAAAAGTACGGCGACTATCCACCTGACTTCGCTGACTGGACAGTGGTCGAACGACATTACCGCAAGATATTTCCAAGGATATCCGGTGATCTGATTCTGCTGAAGGCTCTGCTGACTGACCCAAACGGCTACAACCCGACAATCATAGATCGTGGCGAAGTTCTTCCTTGGGTATTGGGTGGCTACAGCAGTGATCCGCTACGGCCTTTTACGGGCGCCGGAGGACCTCTGGAACTGGTCGGCATGACTGGCTCGGCGGGCGACATCCCCGTCTACCAGATCAACACTTCCAAAGAGAACAGTCTGTTCGATTTTGCACCGGGACAATTGGACCTGACCATCCCAGTCGAAAACTCGCCGATCAACATTTCGAACTACCACGTTTCCAGTGATGGCGATCTGTTTCTCAGCTATGCAGCTTCTACGAAAACTGAAACGCCATTCGTCTACTTCGATTCACGAACCTATGAGTACCGCAATCCTTCCCCAACATCCAAAGGATTCAACGGTTTCTGGCGACCTGCCTCAGGTCCGGTTCGTCCCTACATTTCCGACATCGTTCAAACCGACCAGACATGGCAATTCATGAAACCGGATTCGTTTCAGATCATCGCTCCTGGAATTGACGGCAACTTCGGGTGGTTGAGCAAACAGAATGGCACCACCGGCGCTAACGACAACGACACAAGTTCAGCTGTGTACTTTCAGTACCCGACCGGCAAAGCTGGCCAGGTATTGATCGACAACAACGGGAATCGGACTCGGATGTTACGAAGTGACGTCAGTCGCTATCAGGAACCGGTATCCGCCAACCAGATTGACAACTTTCAGCTGGACAATCTGACCAACTTTGCGGACGGAAAGTTGATTGATGAGTTGAAGGAATAGAGACGGGATCAGTGGTTCCCACGGCGTCCAACGCAATCATGAGGCATGTCAGCATGAATAACAAAACATCGAATACCGCATTCACCTTGATCGAGGTGCTCATCGTGATCGTGATCATTTCGATCATGGGATCGATGGTGATGACGGCCGTTTCAGGGGTGATGACCACCGCGAAACAATCACGCACCAAAACCATCATCTCGATTGTCGACAGCGTCCTGGCTGAACACTACGCCAACCTGAAATATCGCCAACTGCCCGTTGAAATTCCGGATCTGTTTCAACCGTCGGGGAATGCGAACGAGCTAGGCTTTGAAGTGCTTGCCTCGGAAGCAGCGAGGGTCCGACTGATGATGATCCGCGACCTGCAACGCATGGAAATACCAGATCGTCTCTCTGACATTACCACCGCTCCCTCAGCAATGTATGCAGCAACCAACAAGGTTCTGATCGACAACAGCGGAAATATCATCAACACTCGTGATGATAGGAACCAGCGAAAAATCCTTGATGTGACCTGGTACTCTCCTAATGCCACCTTCCTCAGCGGCAGTGACAACGTTCCGTCACGATTGGCGGCTTACCGAAATCGCATGCCGATCGGATTGACACTAAATAGTTCCGCAGCACTTGCCAATCAGGGCGCCGAGTGCCTGTACCTGATCATGGCGACCTCGTTCGTCGGTGGCACACCGGCACTGGAAGCGATCCCATCTGCGAATATCGGCGACACCGACAAGGACGGCTTGCGGGAAATTCTCGATGGCTGGGGCAACCCGCTCGGATTCATTCGCTGGCCTGTCGGATACTTTGACCCCGAACTATCGATCGACAAAACCATTCCTGATGACTTCGACCTGTTCCGGTCTGATTATTCCTACACCGCGGTTCCGGGCAGTACGAGTTCCTCTGCCGGTGCCTATGACGTGTTCACCGCCGCCAATTTCGACGATGGCACCGTCAAACCATGGTCGATGCGTCCGCTGGTGTTTTCCGGGGGCCCCGATGGCGAGTATGGGATCACCGCAAATCCAATCACAGGCACCGGGGTCGAAATGGCAAATTACAACTACCAGGCCAGCAATTGGTGGTGGCCCACCACGGTTGCGTTTTACGGCCAAGAATTACCCAGTCGCGACGGTCTGGCCACACGGCCATTTCCTGATCCCTACCTGAGAATGTTTGTGAGTTCGAATCTCAATAACGGTGTTTTTGCAGGCAGGCTGCCCGGGCAGTTGTTCGCCACATCAACCTCAGCCAACGAAGTCACCGACAACATCACCAACTATCAATTGCAGGTGTCGCCACGATGATTCCTGTAACCAAATCACCGACGAGCAACAGACCCCTTCGCGGTCGTTTCTCGGCGTACACCCTGGTCGAACTTCTGATTGTCATGTCGATCATGGTGCTGTTGGCAGCGGTGGCGTTACCCTCGGTCAAAGATTTGCTTGCCAATCAACAGGTTGCCAAGACTGCCCGAAACATGTCGGCCTTCATCGACAAAGCACGCAGCCGTGCGATTGCCGAAGGGCGTTACGTTGGTGTGCGGATTGAACGACTCAACACCCTCGAGCCTGTGGGGCGAGCCCAGTCGATTCGCATTCGAGAATTGACCAGCGTGCCCCCTTACACCGGCGATGCATCGAACGCTTACGCCACATTGAAGACGGACACCAATTACGCCAACGCGAGTCTTTCGTACGTTTCGGTTGCGGAGTTCGATCCGTCCGACAATGCCTTGCTCGCACTCAGTGCCAGTATGGTTGAAAACACCTCGATGACCTTGTCCGATATTCTGACGCCAGCTTCGGGACCCAATGATGATGAACACGCACCGGTTCGCAGTGGCGATTACATCGAATTGCCGGGGGGGCGTCTTGTCGCGTTCAAGATTCAGTACCGGGCACTGAACGCGGCCACCACCGTGCCAGTCAAGCTGATGTTTGATCTCAGTGAAATGAGGACACTCGGGACCAAGGCCTTCCCTTCGGGCAACCCGATGTTCCCAACTGGTGGAAGACGGATCAAGTACAAGATTCACCGACGTCCGGTCGTTTCGACTGCGGCTCCCTTTTCGTTACCACGCGGTGTCGCGATTGACCTGAACTACTCCGGCACCGGGATGGAGGGGAACGAGTTTGCACCTTCCCCCATGACCAGCGACATCCAGGGTGGATTCAATGCAAAGCCGATCGATATCATCTTTGGCCCCGATGGCAGTGTTGTCTCGACCACGACTGCCTACAGCGACGTCCCAACATTCCCACAAGGACAGATTTTTGTGTGCCTTGGCGACTCTGACGGAATTCGGCCCGACAACCTGTTCACGCCAGAGAAAAAGGCTCCCGCTAATCTTGTGAACCTGGAATCAAAGTGGATCGTCATCAACCCGGGTACAGGCCGCGTTGTTTCGTCGCCTTTCTCGTCGGTGTCGTCATTGCCGGCGGGAACCATTATCGACCCCTACGACGCCTCACTTGATCCGGCGATCACGGAAGCACGTCTACTGGCCAACTTCTCTGACACGGTGGACATCGAATGAACATTTTATATCTGAAACGATCTGTCCGTCGCGCGGTCACCCTTGTCGAAGTCATTTTCTCGATCGGTGTTGTCCTGACCGGACTGCTGGGTCTGCTTTCGATTCTGCCATTGGCAGGCAAGCGGGCACAGGAGTCCGTCAGCCTCAGTGTTGCCCCGGTGATCGCCAACAATGTGCAAGCTGAATTGCTGGCCAACAAGTTTCTGTCAGAAGATCGACTGGGAGCCATCACTTTCGGAGCCATCGACCCGTCAGCTGTAGGTGAAGACACCCCTGACTTGCAGGGAGGTCCGGAGTTCCCCGGAACATTCCCTCTTGGTTATTACCAGCAGGTTATCTCTGGACTGGATCCACCCGCAGGGATCACGCCTTCTTTCTGCATTGATCCAATGTTTGCTTCACTCACGGCAGCTCCCTACAACGCCCGGACCGACAATAGCTACTACGGTGGTTGCTTTCCCTATTACAAGCAAACACATGACCCGATGAAAGATCCTTCATCGAGTGCTTCCAATACCTGGCCAACACGACAACCCCGCATGTTCCGTGTCGGTGTCAAGGAAGATTCGACATCCACGTTCACGCGTTTCATCAATGTGACCGAAGCGTTGCGACTGACGGAAAACCAGGACGATTTGACCATCACCCGAGGATCCGATAAATCACTGCCCGCCACATTCAAGGACGGACAAGTGGCGCCTGTCAGCGGTGGACTGGAATATGGAAAGCGAATTCCCAGTGGAGAATATAGTTGGATAGCCACCGTCAATCCGTTGCCCGGAGGTGTCTACGCCTCGGTCTCGGTGGTCGTGATTCGCCGACGCTTACGTTCGTTTGATGCTTCAAACGCCACGACCCCGCCATCAACCGCCGAAGGCAACGCGATTGGAGAACGCCTCGCGTATGTCACTTATGCGAACGGCTTCAAAGGCGGTGCTGGTGGGATCGTCCACTTGGTGTCCAACGCCAATACCGTTGCAAAAATACTGCCCGGCAACTGGATCATGCTGTCTCGATTCTCGCAAATATCAGCCGATAAGTTGATTGATTACCACCGCTGGTATCGTGTGGTCAGCGTTGACGGCAAGGAACAACGAACACCAGCAGGCGGAAACTACACCCCAGATGCTTGGGAGGCTCCCGGTTCTCCACCGCAAGGCTCATCCAGACAATACGTTACTGACGCCGCATGGCGTCAAAAAGTTACTCTCGATGGACCCGACTGGGAATTTGGCTACGCAACTGGCTATGCCGACACGCCCGAGACAACCGCGTTTAGCACTCAGGTCCCATCAGTTGCGTACAACAACTGGTCGCCCTACATCATCGCAGATCAAACTGGCCAGCCAGCGCAAGTGCCGTTCTCGGACAACACCTATGCCACGATTGTGGATGGTGTCGTCTCTGTAACCGAACGGGTTGTCAAACTGAGCGACCTGTAGCGTTTTCCCGAACTGACTCAATCTCTCTTCTCTTCTCATTCACCGCATCGAGATTCCTGTCATGCGCCAACACGAAAAACAAACCGCCACCCGACACGGTGTGATCCTGTTGGTCGTACTCAGTTCACTGACGTTTTTCAGTATTCTTGTCGCGGCATATCTGGTGTTCAGCAACCAGTCGCGTGATGCATCGTTGGCACTCTCAAAACGCAGCACGCGTGCGCCGGACGTCAACTGGATCATGAACGAAGCGTTGATGACGTTGGTTCGCGGTACCGACGATCCAAACAACCCGTTCTACGGCGAAGACCTACTGAGTGATTTCTATGGGCATGATGGAATCGAACTGCAAGTCAAGAATATCAATCAATACAATCTGGGACCACAACTGCTGGGTGTCTCTGACCCCAACAATTGGCCCCAAACAGTCCTGGCAGATACCGCAGACAAATTCACTGGGTTTGTTCGTTTTCCTGCAAGTTCAGATGGCATCGCACGCCCCGGCCTGCCTCTTCGAAATGACGTTTATGCCGGCAGATTGATCACCTTCACCGAAGGTCCTCTCGCCAACCACACCTATCAGGTGATGCGGTCGGAATACAAACCCGCCGCGTCCGGTATCCCAGCCTGGGATGACTTGTACATTGACCTCGACGACACAGGAATGACCAGCAATGCCACGCTGCAAAATCTGTTGAGCTACTTTTACGAGGACCCGCAGGACATCACCCACGACGGATTCAAATTCATTCTCAATGGCGCACCTCGCAATTCAGCAGGGGTCGGTTTTGACGGAAACAATGTTAACGAAACGATTGCCGACGTCACGGAATTGCAGCAGAACATACCGGGCACTTCGATTCCGGCCGGGATTACCGGGCTTCCTGTTTCGTTACAACCCAACCACCTCGGTCGCGAGGTCGACAAGAGCAAGACACCGGGTGATTTCGACGAGGACTACGATGCTGCTGACCACAACAATTGGTGGCTCAGTCAGCGACGTGATGATGGCACTGTCATTCCCTCGTTTCATCGCCCTGCTGTGCTAAATTATCTGATCAATGAAAAAAATGACTGGTCTGGTGAGAGCGTCCAGGAATTCAATCATTTGATAACAAGCCTGCAGCGTGGCACGTTTCGCCCGCTGCCAATCGCCAAGGACCAACTGGGTAATGGTTCGCCAGCATTCAACGAACGATTCACTGGTGGCAGTCCTGAATATGCACTTCGAACCGCATTACCAATTAGAACCAATCCCGCTCGTTTGAACCAGTTGCTGCAGGCGTTGATCAATGGCGAGTGGGATGTCGATAACGACGGGGATGGCACGACTGACAGTATCTGGGTTGATGTCGGCCTGCCGACCTTCACCACCCGCGATGGCAAACTGATGAGGCCTCTGGTCGCTCCGATGATCGAGGACCTCGGAGCGCGTTTGAATCTGAACGCCCATAGCAACCTGCAACTCAACTCACTGATCGGAACCGCTGGACTTCAATCCAATTCCGGAGCCACGTGGGCGTCGCCCGCTGGTACAGCGCAAACACCACCACCCCAAACCAATCTTTTTCGAGGTCTGGGTTGGGGCCCCGCTGAAATCACCATCCCCCAGTTGGCAAGCGTCAGCGACACCAATGCCACACGGTTGCAAGACACGATCAACGCCCGCTACGTGTATGGGACCGAGAAGAGAAGCGGCAACTTCGCCGTCGGCAGATCGGGCCGTGATGCAGTCGACGCGCTGCGTTTCGGTTTTCGCCCCGCTTCACATACAGCCATCGGAGGCTTTGGTTACTCCACAGACCCCTTCGGTAAAATGGGGACCGCGATTGGCCGGGATGGTCACCTGTTGGTCGCTGGCTTGAATCCCTCGGTGGTGAATGAAGCTGCCAATACGCCCTACGAACAGGATCCAACGGGAAATCTGAGTGGTGACACGAACTATAAAGTCTCTGATCTCGAAGCACTGCTGCGATCCAATGACTTTGACTCCGAATTACTGCCGGCGGATCTCCGTGAACGATTACAGTCGCTGATCGGAAACTCGCCAGAGTACTCCAACGCCTTTACCGCCAAGAGTGTCTCCAGCGATCATCCAACGTTCTCGTTGGTGGATCTGATTGAACGAATCAACGGAACAGCGACCACCTATAGCAATGCCCAGATGGCTGAACTCGTCGCTCCGGAGTTACGCCTAGGCCGCAAGCTGGATGTGAATCGAGCGGTGGGCAACTTGGTAGATGACAACAACAACCTTGTCATCGATGAACCGATGGAAGTCGCCAGCCTGACCCGGGCCAATACCGATGGACTGGACAATGACCTGGATGGAAACATTGACAATCAGGATCCAAATGGTGATGTCGGTGAAAAATCTGCGTTCAAACTCGCAAAAGGTTTAACAGGAACGTTCCCAGCCGACTTTGCCAATGCGATACCCAGCTATCGCTGGGATGAAGACAATGTAGACGGCAACCCGCCGGCAGGTCAGATTCCTGTGGAAGGTCGTCAACTGCTCACTCGGCATCTGTACATCCTGATGATGGCGATCAGTCGCAACATTGACTCGTCGACAGGTTCTAGCGAGTCATTTTTCCCACCAACCGACAGTGGACGAAGCTTCGCTAATCAAAATTCTGACAAGGAATTCTATAAAGCGCGGCGACTTGCCCAGTGGGCTGTCAATGTTGTCGATTACCGCGACCCCGATTCCATCATGACACGGTTTGTCTTCGACGCGACGCCGTTTGGCGCCAATGGCTGGGATCCCCCTACCGACACGACCACTACCTCGGCCTCGGCAGCGAATGTGGTCTGGGGTGTGGAAGAACCTCAGTTGGTGTTCAGTGAGAGCATGGCCTTTCACGACGTTCGTCTGCGTGACGACGACCGTGACGATGGTGACGGAGAATTTAAGAACGCGAATGGAAATGGAAATGGAAATGGAAATGGAAATGGAAATGGAAATGGAAATGGAAATGGAA
>JAPKCI010000448.1 GCA_028823035.1 Rubripirellula sp. | reverse complement strand
TAAGATTGCCATGTGACATGTCAGGACGGGGATGATCGAGAGGTATCGCGATGACGGACGCAAACTCTGGGAGTTCATTAAGTCGTCGGCACGTGCTGCGTCGCTTCTTTGCTAGTGGCGTTCTGGCAACTGTGGGGTGTCAGAATTCTGGCGAAGACGACGATGGACTGTCGGTTGGAACTGAGACAAGTAATCCCGAAACCGGACAGGCTCGCCCGGCAGCGCCGCCGGCTGAGTTCGTGACCGTGTTCCGAATCTTTAAGTTCGAGGTCCAGGCAACTGCTGAGAGAACTTTGTCGGGCGAAATCAGCAAGGCAGGCGGCATCCCCAACGAGGTCAACTACATCGGCCCGAATCAGGATCACGTGATATTTGGCTGGATTGACCCCAAACACGTGGATCGCTTGACTGAACTGCCGGGTGTCGAAAAAAGTGAGAAAGTGTCAGCAGATTCCATCGTCGAGCCGGCAAAACGTGTTGGCTTGCTTCGAAATTCGGCGGTGAACCCACCTGCAGCCGGGCAACGCGTTTTCTACGCGGTGCTTGGTCCGAACTCCTGGTCGATAGAAAAGCCGGTCGGCAGTTTCGAGTCCGCGAAAGACATTGCCCAGCAATTCCCGGCGTGGTCTACCAAAGCAGGGACAGTAGAGGTGAGAGGCGGTCGCGGGAAGGATCGGACGGTATTACACGTGATTTACGATGTTTCTACACGCCCTTGTGACCTCAGTATAAGGGCTTTTCTCCGGTCATCGCGCAGTCCCGGCGCGGCTGTCTGAAAATGGACGGCGCGGGCGTGTCGATGCTGAACGGGTGCCGCGTCAGGTTGTGTCAAACCCGTCAAAGCCCGGCAGTGGGATCTCTTTCGCCCGATCGTAGAGGATCGCTTCGTACAGCAATCGCATCGAGCAAAAACGGAAGTGATAGAAGTGCGATCGTAACTTTTCCCACAACGACCGCTTGCTCCCGACTTTCTTCCAGGTCGCGCGGAATAACGGACAGCACAACTGTTGCACCTGGTCCACCAGAAACGCCAGCATCATCAACATCGCAAACACCGTGCAAAGATGCTGCTTCCCGTGACCAAAGTTGTGCTCGAAATGATAGCCCTGGTTCTTCAAGGTATTAAACGTCTCGTTCTCGATCTTCCAACGTGCCCGGCCACCTCGCACCAGATGCTTCGCATTGTCCCGCGTGATCCCGAGGTCCGTCACCCAGGTGAAATGTTTGAGCCGGTGGCCGTCCTCGCCGTATTCAGAGTACTCCAGAAAGTTGACCAGCAAATCCTCGTTCGAGGCGTTCAGCGAAAGCTTGTGGACATAACTGATTTCATAGCTCACCTCGCCCTCCTGCCAGGCGAGCGTCTGCATGCGGTCTTGCTCGTGGGCCTCCAGAACCCGGTTGAACAAGTACTGGTGGTCGCCCGGTTTGACGCCCAGCAGGTAGTGCATCTTCAACTCCAGGATCAGCCGGATGTGAGGCGCGTTGCTGGCCAACGCATCTTCGATCACGATGAATTTCATCCTGGGATGTTCGGCCCGGATTTGCTTGAGCAACCGGATTCCGGCGTTCCGCTCGCAATCGTTCTTGTTGTCGCCGTCCTGCTTTTCGATCGGTTCGGGAGCCAGCGGGATCACCTCGGGAAAGTCCGGATGCACTAACGCCGCCCCCAGCATCTGATGTTGATAAGTCACCTCGCCCGTTGCCTTCTTGACCTTTTCCAGACAACTGTCGCAGTGAATCCTGGACGAAGAGAAGAAGCCGGTGCCATCGGTGCAGAGCAGATAGCAGTCTTCATGAAAGACGAACGGTTCGAGGACCTTGCCGCGTTGTAGCTGGCGGAAGACGTCGTTGAACATGGGCCGCAACTGTTGCGGCTCGACCGCGTCGAGTATTTCCCGCATCTGCGTATCGGAGGGAATCCGATTGATGCCAAAGAGGGTTTTCATGTTGTTGTCGTTACGCCGTCCGTCGAAGGCCAGCAGCGAGGGGTCTTTGAGCGAGAACATGGCAAACGCGGACATCAGCGCATCACCGAGCGGGATGGGTGAATTTTCACGCTGGTCCTGGACGTGGCCGAACTGATTGCGGAGCAAGGTGTAGAGTGCATCGGCCGACAAACGCTTGCGAACCTTTGGTGGGACGGGAGGAGGACGCACAATCACGGCGAATCCTTTCGCCTGGAGAAACCGGAATCATGCTTGAGCACGAGGCGGCGATGATATTGAGATTGTCCTCAAACGCGAACACGTGTTCAGAGTCCCGCGTTACGAAAGCCCGATGCTGGCGACCCCTGAAATCCCGACGTTTCTTGATCGCCGGGAATTGCTGATTCAGAAGGATTCAGAAGGAAAGACCAGGACTTTAGTACGGTTGTGTTCTCTGTGTGGAAGAGTTGTACCTGTAAGTCGTGTTCGTGTTTCGGAGTTGTCAAGTTTCGTAGGCTGAATACTTACGACCACGTGAGAATGCCAAACCGAACTTCCTTCCAGTTACGGTCGTCGGACCTCCCGGTTCGCTGCTATCATGGAGTGGTGTGTCGACTCTTTGCGGCGGCCTGGACCAACTCATGTCTTATCGAACACTCAAACGCATTCTGGGGGAAACCAACTTTGAGGTTAAGTGCCTTGTGCTATTTGGTTTTGGGCTGAGTGTTCTGGCAGTCTTGACGTTTGCCCTTTACTGGTGGCAGACCTCGTCGCTGGTCGACGAGCAGAACAAGACTACCGCTCGTCTGTTGATGGCTCCCATGATTCAGCAGCGGCATTGGGAATGGTTCGCGAAGCTTAAGTCGAACTTCGAAGAGGCGGGCAATCCCGCGGGAGACGGCGAGCCGAATCCCATCCAGGTGCCGAAGCCGAACGAAAGGCCTGAGCCGGTCGCTGCTCGTGAAGCAGAACTGAATGGTTATTTGGGCCTTCGCAAGCGACTTGGGGAACTTTCATCTGAACTGCAGCCGGAGCGTCTGCGAGAGTTCAAGTTCGAAATGGTTGATGCGAACCAGGCTGTTGCTGATCCGGCGAATCGTCCGAGCGATGACATCGGTTACCATGCTCTTCAGGAATTGATAGACGGGGCCGAAGAGTTTGTCCACATCGACCGCGAAAGCAACGAGTATCGCTACTACGGTGCCGTCACAGCGTCAGAGACCTGCATTGGCTGCCACCACCATCAGCACAGTAAGACGCCAGGCGGTTCTGATGCCGTAGCCCAGGGCGATCTCATCGGGATGGCTCGAATCACGTTGCCACTGGCAGCCGTCGAATCATCTCTGCACGCCACCAACGCCCTTGTGA
>JAPKCI010000447.1 GCA_028823035.1 Rubripirellula sp. | reverse complement strand
CCCTCTTGGTCCGTGTATGGTCGAGTGTTTGTCGTTGTTGTGAATTTTTCGCGGAGTGCAGCGGAAGCCGATGAAACTGTTGCAGCTGCCGAGGCATGCGGTGTGAATGTGTTGTTGGTGCGATGTGACGTGTCCGATGACGCTGGGGTACGGCGAATGATCGGGGAAATTGACAGTCGATTTGGGCGACTGGATGTGGTTGTAAATAATGCGGCCACCACGAACTTCATCGAGCACGCGGACCTTGAGGCGCTGACCGAAGAAATGTGGGACCGGATGCTGGCAGTTAATCTCAAAGGGGCTTTCTTCGTCACGCGTGCCGCTGCGGCATTGCTGAAAGCTGATGGGGGTGGCGCGGTGGTGAATGTGAGTTCGGTCGCAGGAATCACCGGCAGTGGATCGTCCATTGCTTATTGTGCCAGCAAGGGAGGACTCAACACCATGACCAAGTCGCTGGCCCGCGCCTTGGCCCCTCAGGTGCGCGTCAACGCTGTTTGTCCGGGGCCGATTGAGAGTCGGTGGATTCGCCAGGGAAATCCGAACTGGAGTATCGAGGCGATGGTTGCTGACTATCCACTACCGAAAGCATCGCAGCCCAGCGACATTGCCGATGCCGTGCTGTTTTTTGCGATCGGTAGTTCGATGGCTACCGGACAACTGCTCAGCGTTGATGGTGGCCAAACGCTCGGGTAGCCACTGGGAAATGGTTTCCAGATGGCTGAGCTGGGAGTAACGCTGCGGCTGAAATCACGGCAGGTCCAGGAGCGTCCAGCGGGTGAGTGCAGTGCCGTCAGGTGGCACGCTCGAAACCCCGTAGGCTTGGTTGAGGTGAGAGGATGGCTGAAGGGGGGGTGGTCGTGTGGGGTGTGAATGCTGGAAAGGTACTGCCGAAGCATGAATTTGTCGCTGTAATGCTAGACGTTAGGGTTGGGGAGTGACTAAACTCTCCCTTCGTGTACGTATAATCGTTTTGAACACGAACTCCCCCCCCATAAATGAGTCACTCATGAATTTTAAAGTGTTTGGTGCCTTGGCATTAGCTGCGTTGATTGCAATCCCAGCGATTGCTCAGGATGATGCATCGGGCGAAAAGAAAAAGAAAAAGGGAAATCGCAATCAGCAAAATGCTGCCTCGCAACTGTTGAAGCAGTTGGACGATTTGGGCTTGTCGGATGATCAGATTGCCAAAATCAAAGAGATTGGCAAAGAAGTAGGTGCGAAAATGAGGCAGATACGTACCGACGCGGGTATCACCACAGAACTCACGAAGAAGCGTGCGGAAGTGGTCAAAGCAATGAAGGATTCAGAGCAGAAGGGGGCCGAGTTGATGGCTGCCATCAACAAGGAAGCTGGTTTCAGTGAAGCTCAGGAAGCAGCATTGAAATTGATGAATGAGTTGAGACAGAAATTCAATAAAGACGTTGTCGGGTTACTGACGGACGAGCAAAAGAAAAATTTGCCTGTTCGTCTGAAACGTGCCGCTGGCGGCAACAAGGGCAAGGGCAAGGGCAAGGGTAAGGGCAAGGGTAAGGGTAAAGGCAACAACGGCAAGAAGCCTGAGCCCGAGAAGCCTGAGGTCGAGAAGCCTGAGGTCGTGAAGCCTGACGCCAAGTAATTTTAAGCGTCTCAGGATTATCCAAGAGCCCGTCTCGACGTTGAAATCGAGACGGGTTTTTTTGCGATCATTCGGTTTTTATGCTGCGAGGTGAACTGCTGGCCAAACCTCCAACGCCTGTAAGTGGCTCTACTCACATGCAATGATCTGTGCAGGCGTAAGTGCATCATCACTAGGGACGTTGCCGCATCCG
The DNA here is from genome assembly GCA_028823035.1 of Rubripirellula sp. GTDB lineage: Bacteria > Planctomycetota > Planctomycetia > Pirellulales > Pirellulaceae > Rubripirellula. The sequence goes on along the minus strand of JAPKCI010000447.1, from coordinate 1,502 downwards.
TATGTGCCTATATTCACGGATGAATCCTCCAAAGAGGGGCCTGTCGAGGACCCACGCACCGACTGCTCTGGCTGACATCCGGAGAGCAAACACGATGCAAACGCAAACAGCAGCGCTGCGATTGCTTTCTTTTGTTTGTTCATTCCGATACGGGGTGTTGGAGGTGAAGGTGATTCCTGACTGCCAAGGACAACGAACGAACAACAGAATTTGTTTGGTGGAAAAACACAGGAGTATTTCAGTTCCCCGTCTTTTGACCGTTTTTTAGCGTCAGGTGCGCCGCTGATCCTGAATGAGTTGCATGCACCTCCGGTTTTCCCTGCGGTCTGACGCTCTGAAGGTCGGCTGATGAACCGACGTATTTCCGGGAAATCATGGAATCCGAACGTGAGGGGCCCGAGCTGACCGAACAGGTGAGCGAGTTGGCTAGGGGAAGGCTTGTTGACACATCCACGAACGTTGCCCAACGGATGAAAACGCGTCCAAGGTCGACATTCCTCTTGCTGCTATTCAAGGATGACCACGCAGGCGAACGCGAGCGTTTTTCAAACAATCTGGCGTGACTTCCCATTGGATGACGGTGAAAGGGAGTATCTTGTCGAACGGGACTAGCCTGTGCGTCCCCTAAGCGGTCGAATGAGGTGTTGTAGGAAGCATTTGAATGAGGACAATCCGGCCCTTTGAGGGCAAAGCTTCAATGTTCTCGGCTGCGGTGTTTTTATTCAGTGTTTTTCTGCTTAGGCTTGCTGGTTTCGTAGAAAGGCTCGTTGAGCGTCTGGTGCCAATGGGGTCTCAAACGCGTCCGCGGTTTTGACCGATTTCCAATTTGAAGGTGAACAGCTTTAATGTCGTCCTCTCGTGAAGCGTTGACCGAGATTTCTGGATTGGATCCGTTGGATGCCAATTTTGCGGTTGATGCTATTGATGCCTTACTGCCATTGGCGATTCAGCGCGATGCCTCTGATATTCACTTGCAACCGCGAGGTGACGGGTGGGAGGTACTGTTTCGGATCGACGGGGTACTTTCGGTGACTGAATTCCTGAGGGGAGGTGGGACGAGCGATCCGGTCACGCGGTTGATGGTGTTGGCTGGTTTGCCCACTTACCGAAGTGGGACACCGATGGAAGGTCGTTTGAATCTGAAAAGTGATACAGCGGTGGCAGGGGTTTCCATGAGGCTTGGTGTGTACCCGACGGTTCATGGTCCGCGCGGAGTCGTTCGGATCCTGCGGCACCATAGCTCGCACGAGACCATCGAAACTCTGGGACTAGGTTTACAACAGCAGCAGGCATTGGCTGACTTGTGTGGTCAGACAGACGGAATCGTTCTGTTGTCCGGGCCTGCTGGCAGTGGCAAGACGACAACGATGTACGCATTACTGCGCGACATTGCTTCGCGTCGTCCACGCCGAAGTGTGATGACCATTGAAGACCCCGTAGAGTCTGTCGTGGATACGATCAGCCAAAGTGAATTGGACCCTGTTGGTGGGATGACATTGGGG
>JAPKCI010000446.1 GCA_028823035.1 Rubripirellula sp. | reverse complement strand
TCTGGCTGGGAATCATCTGGCTGGGAATCATCTGGCTGGGAATCATCTGGCTGGGAATCATCTGGCTGGGGAAATCGTTGTTGGAGCGAATGTTACCGTCGCAGGCCGGTATTTGTGCAGTCGGAACCGTAGGTTGTCGATTACCAGCGGGTTGGACCTGTTGGTGGCTGAGATGGTAAGTATTATTTCAGCAATGGTCCCCTTTTGCACCCGACTGAGACTGATAGCCCGTGCTCGCATGCTGTCTGGAAGTCCATTTGAGGCCACGGAGCATGAAGTTGTTGGGTAGTCGTTCATTTAACAGTCACCTTTGAAATCACGAATCATGAAGCTTGAATCCAGTCAGTTGTGCAGACTCGAGGGCATCGCCAGAGATGCAGGGGAAAAAATTCTGAGTGTTTACGAATCCGACGACTTTGATGTTGAGTCCAAGGGGGACGGGTCTCCGTTGACTCGTGCTGATCGGTTGGCTCATGAGACGATTGTTGCCGGTCTGCAGCAATTGACTCCTGACGTTCCTGTCTTGTCAGAGGAATCTGGTGAGAAAGAGATGGAGGATCGTCACCAGTGGGGTACGTACTGGTTGGTCGATCCGTTGGATGGCACGAAAGAGTTCATCAAGCGAAACGGAGAATTCACTGTCAACATTGCACTTGTGCAGGCGGGTCGCCCCGTTTTCGGGGTGGTGTATGCCCCAGTTCTGGATACCGTCTTCTGTGGTGGTGAGGGGTACGGAGCTTGGCGAGTTGACGGTGCCGAACGGCAGCGTCGCGACATTTCGGTCAGTGATTATGCCAGCGGTTGCGCGACGGTGGTGGCCAGTCGGTCGCATCGTGGTGAGGCGGTTGAGGCATTCATCTCGCGATTGGCGGGACGCTATGGAGAACCGGATGTACGGAGTATGGGAAGTTCACTGAAAATATGCCTCGTCGCTTCGGGTGAAGCTGATATCTATCCACGACTGGGACCGACCTGTGAGTGGGATACCGCTGCAGCGCATGCGGTTGTTCTCGGTGCTGGCGGCAAGGTTACCGATGTGGCGGGTCAGGATCTGACCTACAACAAAGAATCAATTCTGAATCCCTGGTTCCTTGTGTTTGGGGCAGGTGAATGTCAATGGACAGAATTCGTTCCGGCATCTACGGTGTAATCGCGTTGCAGGTTTTTTCTGTTGATGCAGAAAACGAAACACTGTCGACAGACTGCCTTTGGATGTTGCGGTTCTGGATGTTGCGGTGTTGGATGCAAAGGTGTTGGATGCAAAGGTGTTGGATGCTGGAAGCATTGTTTCCCGACATCAGCAGTCGTCTGTTAAATGAAAATGAAAAAAAAATGGGTCGTTGATCGTTTCTTCCTCAACGCCGTCTTTTTCGGTGTCATTATCTTTTAGATGGTTTCCTGGGTGACGCTTCTGTGCCTCGCGAGTGGCGTGCAATTTTCTCGGTGAAACGTGCAACGCTGTTCGTGAAGCGAGGGTTGTGGCTGGTGGACCGGGTCGGTGGGCTTGAAAGCAATGTTTGAACGCGTTTGAACAATGCCAGTTATTACGGGCCGCGATAAGCTTGTTGACCATTGTGTGTGCACTCCCTGAAAAGAATGGGGCTGACCGCGTGGACGTCGAGCAGCTGTCTTCGGACAACAGCGTGTCTGCAACGTGACCCGTTCTCTAGAAGGGCGAATTTCTAGAGCGGGCGCCACACTTAGCCGCCAGATTTGTGCTTGCCACTGTATCGCGGGTAGTCAAAGACGACTGCAGGAAAGCTGCCCATCAAGCAGAGGTCCTAGGCCAAGCTGAGGTCCCAGGCCAGATACTGATTTCTGGCATGAGTGCCACTTGGCAGTGCCGTCGGACTATGGTTTGCCCTGAGGCATGATAGTGGTGCGGATTGCGGCCATGGCTTCGCTGCGAAATTCTGGTTGGTCCAGCAACTGAAGCACTGCTGGATGATTACAAAGATGGATAGCCAAATCCTTTGAGGCTGGATTGTCTGAGTCCAGGAGTCGTTTGATGTCAGGGTCTTCGTTCAATTGTTTAAGCGCTTCGCTGACATCAGCGCGGTTCTTCAAACCCCGAATTGCTGGTTGTCTTATGAGTGCATTGACTTTCGCGGGATCCAACAGGACATCCATTCCACGTTGCACTTCGTCCACGTTACTAAGTTGGGGGATGTGTTCAAACGGGTTCAAGGTGTGAATGATCGGGCCAATTCGACTAACGTTGACCTGCGCTGTGGTTGTGTCGAGAATTTCAGTCAGAATTTTGGCGCGGTCACTCACTTGTAGGCCTTGACTGCTTCGGTTAGCAGTGACCTGTTGGATGGTGAGCATGCCACCGAAAAAGATGAGCATGACCAGCATTCCTTCGGTAGCTCCGATCGCAAAACCAAACCAATGATTCATGGCGGTGAGTCTTTTGTGTCCGTGTATCAGACGCCTGCCGACTTTTATCAGGACAACCGATGCGATCACAAAAATAAGCAGGCCCACGACTGCGATGCTCAGAAAGCGGTTTGTCAGACCCTGTGTGCCGATCCAATCTGAAAAGGTGGTTTCAAATTTGATACCGAGCACGGGAGCGAAATACATGGCTCCGGATGCTGCTGTCAACCATGCCACGATTTTGATCGTACCAGCACGAAAACCACCAAAGGCGGCAACACCGGAGGTAACAACAACAATCGCTGTGACCCAGTCTCGCTGATTGGCGAAGTAGGCAAACAGGCCGATGATTCCGGCGACCAACAACAGACTCCACGTCCTTCCCATTTTGGGACGGGTTTGTATTGGGGTTTCGTCGTTCATGCTGAGGTCCGAAGTTCGTGTTCTGGCCTGCTTTACCGACATCATACGCCTTGATCCGGGAATGGCGATGATGCCAGAGCTTGCAATTGCTTTCGCAATCCGCTGTGTTCTCGGCGCGACATGATTGTGACGATTGTGACGAGTCGCTCGAATCGTTTCGCTTTGCCCGTCAGGAAAAGTCGAACAAACCTAGTGAGACTGACTCGGAACCCAATGGAAAGAAACGATGAAGCCGGAGCGTGATGTTTTTCAGCGTCGTTTCCTGACGCTGGTAGCTGTATCTTTAGTCTGGCTTGGGCCAGCTGTTTCAACGGGTCAAGAAGTTGCTCAAGAAGAAGTTGCTCAAGGCGAAGTTGCTCAAGGCGAGGCAAAGCAGAACGCGACAGGCAAACTTGTTCCGGCTGAGACGCCTGTGTTGGATGACGCAAACGGATCGGACAAGTCGCCCAGCAGCAAGTCACCCAGCAGCAAGTCACCCAGCAGCAAGTCACCCAGCAGCAAGTCACCCA
>JAPKCI010000016.1 GCA_028823035.1 Rubripirellula sp. | reverse complement strand
TCCGATCGCAGTGCTTCCTGAATCCGATCGCAGTGCTTCCTGAATCCGATCGCAGTGCTTCCTGAATCCGATCGCAGGTTGATTCTGCGCTAATCCGTAACAGATTCATTTCTTCTGCGGATTCGGCGGCTGACCTACGCGATTGTTCTTAGTGCGGGGAATTGGCTTCAGTGATCTCGGTGGCTCTCATCAACGGTACCAGAAAGAATGAAATTCATGTACGGTCAAACAAAGAATCAGGGTGGAGATGCGACCAGCGGGCAAGGGACTCGCTCCTCTCAATACCAACCATCAGCGGCAGGAAATCGTCAGATTTCTTCGCCGGTAGAACCTGCTGAGGTGCAACGTTGCGATCAAGAATGGAACTCGGTCACCGACGTTCCCAACGCGGGTGATATTCTGTTGGCTATCTACCAGTTGCCGGATCAGTGGCAAGCGGGCATCTTGCGGATCGATGAGGTTGCAGAGAACAGCGATCGAGATTCGTGGCGAGGTATGGTGGCCGCTCTCGAACTTGCGGACGATCATCGTGACTGCAACGCTCTGAACTGGCTGGAAAATTTTGCATTATCCAGCGATCAGGTGCTGTATTCTGAAGTGCTGAATTGCGGGTTGACGGCCAAGCAGATCCCGACCTATCGAAAAGCGATCAGCCGTCTTCAGATGATGGCCAGAATGCTGGATTTGAGTCACAATCGTGAGTGAGATGCTTTCCAGATCCTGATGCGATTGCTGCTGAGATATCGCGTGGATCGTCTTTGTGGTGCATCCTGGTCAGCGAGTCATACTGGTATGGCTTCCGGTTCCGATTCATTTTTCCACAATTTCGACGGCATCCAATTCCGTAAATTTGCCTACGGACATGTTAGCGCCGCCCACCAGTAACATCTTTTTTTCGTTCCACGGCACCATGACATGGAAAAAACGTGCAGGCTCATAGGTTGCCACCACGTCCCATTGGTCGCTCGTATCGCTAAGGCGTTGCACATTGCCTTCGATGGTGCTGACGTACAGGTGACCGCCGATCGATTGGGCTGCGGAACCGAATCCGGTGAGGGGTTTGCCATTGAGATCTGGGCCACGCACCCATTTGTCTGATTTTGGATCGTACACATCGGTGCGAGTGGTAGGCCCGCTATCGGAGTTCATACCGCCGATCACATGGATCTTGCCGTCATGTTGTGTTGCAAACAAGGCTCGTCGCTTGAACGGTGGATTTGCAATCGGTTTCCATTTCGCTGTGGGGTCAGCGGCATCCAGTTTCCATGCGGTACCGTGCCACTCGGTTTCTTCGCCTTTGAGCGCCCAACCTCCGATCACATAGATCTGATTACCGAGAATCGCCGCGCTCAAGGACGACCGCGGTTCAGGTAGCGGCGCAAGATCGACCCAGCGGTTGGCAGCTATGTCAAACCGGCTTACTTTCGTTTGCGAATGTAAATCATGCTCGGCACCCTCTGCATTACGGGCGGTGAAGCCACCAATGCGGATGACAGAGTCCTTGTGTGGCAGCATGACCAGGCCTTGCAGTTTGGGCCCCGAAGGCAATTGGGTCCATTGTTCAGGCTGGCTTAAATTCAGTGACCAGAACTGATCCGATTGCTCCTCGGTGGAATACGAGTGTGCCGTTCCCGAATGTCCGCCGTAAATGAACAGGGTTCCATCCGCAACCGCACCACCAAAACTGGTCAGTTCAAGAGGCAGTTCGGGAAGTTCGGTTGATGTCACTTGAACTTTGGGTAACGCGCTGGAGTCGGGTTTCACGGACGGTGGTGATTCTGCAACACCTGTCGAACAATCAAATAGCAGGAACAGCGTTGTCAGGATAACGGAAGTGACACGGTGCGAGGTTGTCATGGCGTAGTCTGCAGGAAAATGTACTTGGACCAACCATTACGGATCAGTGATGGCTGCTGAAAGTGAGTTCTGTCTGAATGCATTAGATCATGAAATTGCAATTGCGGATGCAGGAAAATCGTGCCCCGGTGATCGTCGGCAAAGATCGTCGGCAAAGTTGGGTGCGAATTGCTACTGGGTTCTGCCATGATGCCAGTTCCTTGGACGACTGCGACAGTTCCGTGAAAACAGGCTGGTGATGGATCAAACTTGGAAAATAAAACGAGCGGTGATGCGGTTTTGACCGCACACCGCTCGTTCCAAACACTTGGTTAAGTGTCGATTTGGCAAGGCTGGATCACTCGTTCGAAGTGTCCGAACCCTGCGGCGTCGCAGTTGGCTCAGCATCCAACGGGTCGTTGCCAGACGCCGCTGCGGAGCGACGATTGCCTGTGGCATTGCTGGAAGCAGCTTTCTTGCGGGTGCTCTTTCGGAAGCCGACAAGCTTGTCTCGCTGATCCGTCGTCAGAACTCCTTCAATATCCTGCATTTGCTTCGTCTCCAGTTTTGCCAACGCTTGTTTGAGTTCCGTAATCTGCTGTCGATATTTCGCTTGAATCAAGTAGATCTCGATTCGTTGCTCGCTATCCACCAATGAAGCAAAGTACCTTGGCAATCTGCCCTTCACCGTCTCACGGTTTGCTGCCTCTGCCCCACGTTCCGAATTCGTCGTTTGGTTGGGTGCCTGTTCCCCTGCCGCAGCGATCAGACAAACTGCAGAAAAAGCAAGAACCACAACATTTCGACCCCATGCATTACTCATAACTCTTAGCCCCAAGAGTGTGATGAAAAACGAGACCAGCCAAACATTGACTGACCTTCAATCGCCACTGTCGACGATGGTGGGCAAATGTACAGAAGCCAGCACGCGTGTCAAGGGTTTTATTTCAACAACTGAAAGTCTTTCGTTGTCCAAGCCAACGGCAGGTTGTAGTGCCAGTAAGTAACACTGGTAATGACTAGGCTAGCAAAGCAGTACCCGCTGATTTGCAACCATTGGCTGGCACGGTGCTGAAAACAAGGATCGAGATTGCAGGTGAGGAAACGGGTGTCACCTTTTTCTCGACTGCTTTGGGCTGTGGTGCCCCCAGAGTACCCGGTGATCATGAATCAGTAGCTCCGCTGGGAAGATCGAGCGTATGGACGTACCCGATGATGACGTCCGACGTTCCACTCATGACAGTTACGCTATGATCTTCGTTGGACTCTTAGGAATCAGCCGACCGTTTTTTTATGCTGCTGTGCTGATGTTTGTGCGCCGGTCAGAGTCGCCCTGAAACATGATAGAGATGCTGGCAACCAGACCATGCTTCTCGTTTGAAAGCCCACCGTCACATGTCGCATGTCTTGAATGCATCACCATGAAAAAAACAATCTGTTTTACCGGAATTATTTTGTTGCCATTTTTGGTTATGGTCCGGGTTCTGGACTGTGCGGTGCAGGCTGCCGAGGCGACCTCCTTGCGGGCGGGAGCGGCCGCGGTGGATATCTCTCCGGTAACGTTGCCCGCATTACAGAATGGGGGTTTTTTACAGGGCAGCGCGAATCGCATGCTGGATCCGCTTCATGCTCGGTCTCTGGTGGTCAGTGACGGACAGGAAACCATTGCGATTGTGATTGTGGATTCGTGCATGTTTCCCACATCGCTGTGCGACGAAATCAAGCGACTGGCGTCGCAGGAAACGGGAATTCAGGCTGACCACATTCTGATCAGTGCAACACACACGCACATGGCACCTGCGGCAATGAGGTGTTTGGGTTGTCCCGCCGACGAGCCGTATGTGAAGTACGTATCATCCCGGGTTGCCCAGTCCATCATGGATGCTTACCAGAACCTTCAGCCAGCAAAAATGGGGTGGGCCGTTGTTGACGGTAGCGAGTTGACGAACTGTCGACGCTGGATCACGCGCAGCGATCGGATGGGAACGGATCCATTTGGTGAGCGGACGGTACGCGCGATGATGCATCCCGGTTATCAGAATCCCGGTTACACCAGTCCAGCCGGGCCGATTGATCCCTGGTTGTCCGTCTTGAGTGTCGTATCGGCAAAAGACGATTCGCCGATTTGTGTGATGGCAAACCTGTCGATGCACTACTTTGGCGGTGGTGGGTTCTCGGCTGACTACTTTGGCGAGGTTGCCCGACTGCTCAAGACCCGGATCGGGCAGGTCGGCGGAAAAGCATTGCCGAGTTTTGTCGGCATCATGTCTCAGGGAACCAGTGGCGATTTGCACTGGATGGATTACAGCAAGCCTCGACAGGGGATCAGCCGGTTGCAGTATTCCGAACGAGTGGCTGATCATGTTCTGGAAGCCTGGAAGACGATTCAATACAGTTCAGATCATTCTTTGCAGATGGCCGAAAAACGCCTGACGATTGACCGGCGGACGCCATCACTGGATCGTCGCCAATGGGCTCGGCCCATCAATGCTGGTCGTGGAGATCTTGCACCACGAAATCAGGTCGAAGTCTACGCCCACGAAGCAGAATGGATTCATGAGAATCCCACTGCCGAAGTGGTTCTGCAGGCTGTTCGAATTGGCGAACTTGGAATCACTGCGATGCCCAATGAAGTTTATGGAATCACCGGTTTGAAGCTGAAGCGGCAGAGTCCCTTGTCCACGACCTTCAACCTCGAACTTGCCAACGGAGCGACGGGATACATTCCCCCACCAGAACAACATCGTCTGGGCGGATACACGACGTGGCCAGCCCGCACCGCGGGGCTGGCCGAACAGGCAGAACCTTTGATCGTTGAAACGGTGTTGAGTTTGCTGGAAACGGTTGCCGGAAAAAAGCGAAAACCGATGGTCAACCCGGTATCTCGCTATTCTGAGGCGATCATCAAACGCATCCCAATCGCTTACTGGCGACTTGAGGATATGGACTCGATGCAGGTCAACGACGCCGTGGGTAATGACCACGCTCATCATCAGGGCGGTGTGGCTCTGTTTCTGCCGGGACCCGATGGTCCCGGTTTCGCGTCGGCGGAATACGGGAACCGGTCAGTTTACCTTGCTGGTGGACATATCGATGCAAGTTTGCAGCAGGCACTCGATGAATACAGTGTGACGATGTGCTTCCAGAACACACTTCCAGTGAGTGCTCGAGACACCACCGGTGTGCTGCTGTCAACCGAATTTGAAACGTTGCTGATTGCCGGGAAATCAGCGGGCAATCAAGCGGGAAAATTAGTGCTTCGGTCTGGTCAGCACTCGTTTACCGGGAAGACGCCTGTTTCAACAAAGCACTGGCAGCAGATCGCGATTACAAGAGACAGACAACGCGTCCGCGTCTATCTGGATGGTCGGGCAGAACCAGAGATTGATGCACCTGTCGAATCGTTCAAACCGGTAAAGCGACTGTTGATTGGCAGCGACGGAAGTTCACTGGCAACGTTCGATGGCAAAGTTGATGAGGTTGCGGTATTTGATCGCGTGTTGGCGGACGCCGATGTCGTCGAGTTGTACAAAGTGTCGGGGATGGATCCTCCGCCGCGTCCAAAGCCGACGATTGTACTCGGTCCCAAGCCAACGGACGCTGGATCACGCAGGAAGTATGCAGACGCAGTCCTGGCATCGACGCCTGTCGCCTTCTGGCGATTGCACGACGAGTCAGATCAATCAGCCAAAGATTTGGCGGGGCAAAACGACGCGAATTACGAAAATGGATCGTCACCACTGAAGTCAGACGTTGTCCAACGCAACTTTTCAGGTGGTCGAGTGAAAGCCAGCGTGGCTGACCTTGGTGACACTTACAGTGTCGAACTCTGGTTCCGAAATGAATTGCCCGTTCAGTCACGCCCTGTGACTGCGTATGTGTTTTCCCGAGCCGTTGACGGACTGGAAGGTGCATTTGGTGATAATCTGGGAATTGGCGGGACGCATTCAGACATGGGAAAGCTGATCGTTTTTAGCGGTAACAAGCTCGATCAGTTGGTAGCGGGAAAAACACGCATCCCAACGGGCAGTTGGGCACATGTCGTGATGGTTCGGCAGGACCAGAAGATCACGGTTTACCTGAATGGTGATCCCAAGCCGGAGATCGCAGCCAGCTTGCCAGTCGGTTATCCCGAAAACTGCAGCGATGTACTGCTTGGCGGACGCGCTGACAACTTCGCGAATCTTCAGGGCATGCTTGAAGAGGTTGCTCTTTATGATCGCGTACTGACGCCGACAGAAGTGGAATCGCACTTTGAAGCGGCGGGTGCCAAACAGATTGGAAAGCCATCGGATGCAACGACCGATTCTCCTGCACCGCCGGTCCCCACCGACGTCGACAAAGCGATTGGAACAATTCATGTTCCCGACGGCTTTGAGGTTCAATTAGTCGCGGCCGAACCGCTCGTGAAAGACCCCGTAGCCATCGACTGGGGACCAGACGGCAAACTGTGGGTCGTGGAGATGGCTGATTACCCACTGGGCATGGATGGCAAGGGCGCGACAGGTGGACGCGTACGATTTCTCGAAGACACCAACGATGATGGGCGGTACGACAAGTCCACGCTGTTTGCTGAGGGATTGAGTTTTCCTAACGGTGTGCTGGTTTGGGGCCGTGGTGTTCTGGTCACCGCCGCGCCGCAGATCGTGTATCTGGAGGACAGTACAGGCGATGGCAAGGCTGATGTTCGACAGGTTTTGTATTCCGGATTTCTGGAGGGAAATCAGCAACTGCGTGTCAACGGTTTGCGTTGGGGACTCGACAACTGGGTCTATTGCGCCAGTGGAAGTCATCATGGCGGCTACGGAAAAGACAGTGAGATTACTTCACTGCTGACGGGTCAAAAGCACCAGGTCGGTAGTCGTGATTTTCGAGTACGCCCGGATACCGGCGGCATCGATCCGCAAAGTGGACCCTCACAATACGGTCGAAGCCGTGACGACTGGGGCAACTGGTTCGGCGTGCAGAATAGTCATCCGCTTTGGCATTATGTGTTGGCCGATCAGCATATTCGACGAAATCCGCACTTTGCGCCGCCTGATCCAAAGCATCAGGTTGTCACGCCCGCAAACCCACGAGTTTATCCTGCCAGTAAGCTGCAAAAACGATATCACAGCTTCAGCCAGTCAGGCCGATTCACTTCGGCATGTTCTCCGATGATCTATCGGGATGAACACCTGTTTGATCGCGGAACCGAGCAGCACGCTTTCACCTGTGAACCGTTCCACAATCTGGTGCAGCACAACCTGATCGCGGATGACGGAGTCAGCTTTAAATTCCGTCGTGATCCAGCCGAAACAAACATGGATTTCTTTGCCAGCGAAGATCGTTGGTGTCGACCGGTCATGGCAAGAACGGGTCCCGATGGAGCTCTCTGGGTCGTGGATATGTACCGTTACATGATTGAACACCCCCAGTGGTTACCGCAGAACGGCCAAGACGAACTTCGACCATGGTTCCGATCGGGTGATGATCGTGGACGCATCTATCGTGTTGTACGAAGCGATCGGCCAACACGAAATATTTCTCCGCTCGCCGATCTGACAGCACGTGAACTGGTCGCCGAACTTGAAAGTCCCAACGGATGGCGACGTGATGTCGCACAGCGTCTACTGGTTCGTGGGAACCAGCAAGCTGCGATCGAACCGTTGACAATGTTGGTGGCAAACAGCAAACAGCCACTCGCACGGATTCATGCGATCTGGGTCCTTGACGGTCTTGATGCACTTTCGGCCACCACACTCGAAGCCGCGCTCGTGGATCACCATGCTGGTGTCAGACGTAATGCCGTGCGAATCGCGTCACGAGTTGTTGTTGATGCAAACAGATTGATACCGATGGTTAAAGATCCGGACGCCAAAGTGCGTCTGGAACTTGCCTCTACCTTGGGATCGTACGACACCCCGGCAGCCAACACCGCGATTGCCAAACTGATCACCGAATACGGCGAGGATCGATACATGTTCGCCGCCGCGATGAGTTCACTGACCAGCCAAAACGTGGCGGCTGTGCTGGGTGCGGTGATTCAGTTTGCCGACGGTGGCAGCGACGGCAATGCTTTGGAATTGCCCATGACTCTGGATGTCATTGGACAGGCCGTTGCGATGAGTGAAAAAGAGTCTCTCGGTCAGGTCATTGATCTGATTTTCTCACCTGAGAGACAGACGCATAGCGACCGTCAAGTCAAAGCCCGGTTTTTGGCTTTGTCACGAATCCTGGATGGTCTTCAGACGCACGGATTGACTGCCAATGTCGTTGCGGGCACTGCCAGAGACCGTATTGCTGCGACCATTCAGCAAGCACGCACCGCAGTTACCAGTCGCGTGACTGCTGAAAATATTCGCGTCGCCGCGGTCCCGTTGCTGGGACATCAAGAGCAAAGTCGGGAAGCAGATTTCCAATTGATGCAGCAATTGCTCGTGCCCCAATCACCGGTTGTTCTTCAAAAGGCAATCGTCGAGCATCTCGCAGGCCGCAGCGAGCCAGCAATTGCGGACGTCTTGCTTCTCGGTTGGCGTTCCCACAGTCCGGAACTGCGAAACCAGATTCTGGATATCCTTGCGAGTCGCGGATCGTGGGCTGAGACGCTGCACGGGTGCCTTGAAGACGGAAAAATCAGCCCTGGCGAGTTGAGTGTTCCCGTTCGCCAGAGACTGTTGGACCAGAGTAAAAATGCACCGCATTGGCGACAGGTTTTGGCCACCAAAGCCTCGACGGACCGTGCCTCAGTTCTGCGTGAGTTTCAGTCCGCTCTCGAACTCGATGGAAACGGCAAGCAGGGGGCCATCGTTTTTCGTAAGTTGTGCATCAATTGTCACAAGGTCAAAGATGAGGGACACGAGGTCGGGCCGCAACTTGCTTCCATCACCAACAAGACGAAGGAAGCGATGCTGACTTCGATTCTCGATCCCAGTGCAGCAGTCGATGCAAAGTATTTCAGCTATTCGCTTGTCACCGAAGACGGTCGGGTTTTTAACGGAACCCTGGAAACAGAGACTGGCAGCAGCATCACGTTGCTCGCCGCTGAGGAAAAGCGAACAACAGTCTTGCGACGCGATATTGAACTTCTTCAGGCGTCCTCCAAATCGTTGATGCCCGAGGGATTGGAACAAGGACTCAAGCCTCAGGATCTTGCTGATTTGATTCAGTTTGTCCGTGATACGTTTCGTTAAGGGCGTGACAGCGTCCGCCATGTCACAATGCAACCTGCACGTGATGTGGATTTGTTGAACTCGAAAAACAGGCAACACCATGAGAACACCATCGCGAATCCACCGTCGCCAGTTTCTCGGCACGGCGGCTGCCAGCACGATATTGACGACCGTCAACCCGTCACGAACCGTCGCGGCACCGCCCGCCGCGACTAGCGATGGCGAAACCGACCATTTCTGGTATCGACTGGCCCCAGCCGATCCTTACATCGACTCGCAACGCGAGAATAAAGCGTTCGGTTTTAGTGATGGAAAAATCGTGCTGTCTGAAGACAACGGCCAAACATGGCCACATACCGCCGTGTTCCCAAACGCGAAAAATATCACCTTCAGTTGCATCTTGAAGAACGGAAATGTTTTGTTCGCTACGCGAACAAAACTGTATCTCAGTACTGACAATCTGAAAACATATAAGCAGATCACTGTCAAAGATCAGGACGATCGTGATTACCTTCCGCACACTCCGGCGAATCCCGAACGGCCCGGCTGGTATTTTCATTCGCTCGACGGTGTTCACACCTGGGATGTCGGTGGGAAAGAGATGCTGGTGTGGGGCAACTACTGCAACGTCCTGGGTGGACCAGTCCCGATCAATATCTATTATTCGACCGATCAGGGAGAGACTGTCAAAATCGCATATTCCTTTGGATACAATTCCTCGTTCCACGACCGAGATGCAAAAACAGGGATGCCGCTGGGTGACCCTAATAACTCCGTCATCTGCCGACACATTCACTCGGTGGTCTACAACCCGGCAGAAAACGCCTTCTATGCATGTACCGGCGACCATGATCGAGGGGATCGTCACGAGTGCCATTGGTTGCGAGGCACCTATGACGCGAACGACGATTCATGGATCTGGGAAATCCTTGTCTCGGTCAATTCGAATTCTCGCTACAAATCGGGCGGCATCAATTTTGTTGATGGCCAACTCTATTGGGCTTCGGATGCCAACGGACAGAATGGAAAGATGCCACACGACCGCGGCATCTTCCGTTGTAACCCGGCTGATATTGCCGATCCCGAAAAGCACACCCAGCTTTTTAATCCAGAATACGAATCAGCGAACATGATTATCGAAGACGGTGTGATCTTGTCCGCGCATTACGCCCCGGCGTCCCCTTACAGCACAGGATTCATTATTTCGACGGACATGGGTAAGAACTGGGCACAATATGATCTCAAGCAATTTGGTCGCCGCTCGCCAGTTCGGTTCCATAAGAAGAACAGTGACGGATGGTTTCGAGTCGATTTGAGAAGTGGCTGGATTGAACGTGGGGAAGTCCTTTTTATCAAGCCGAAGTAGTGGTTCGGAGATGGACTTCAAGAAGCGTTCCAGCGTCCGAGGTGTCAGACTTTTGAACACCCTCCGACGTCGGCCTTGGCCGGATTGAATCCGGGTTCGAATGTCCGTTGCGATGAATTCTGAGATGTTCATGTTCGACGGCTGTTGCTGGACTGAACGCAAGCCGTTTCGAACCGGTTGTCGAACCGGCGCAGTCATCGCCTGCTGCGAATTGAGAATTATTGACATGTACGGATAAAGCAAATATGGTATTGAATCCTCAGGGTAAATGCACAGTGTGCTGGATGAACGGTGGTTGATGGAGAAGTGAGTAGATTATCGGTGTCGTATCATCTGCGTCAGTTCATCGATAAGAATTCGGACTACGCTTCAGGTTTTAAGTACTTCTCGCCATGTCGATAATCAGCCAGTCGCCAAATTTGAGTCCGG
The DNA here is from genome assembly GCA_028823035.1 of Rubripirellula sp. Taxonomy (GTDB): domain Bacteria; phylum Planctomycetota; class Planctomycetia; order Pirellulales; family Pirellulaceae; genus Rubripirellula. The sequence continues at coordinate 40,108 of JAPKCI010000016.1, read as the reverse complement.
AGTATGCGTGCGAGATCGCTCGCGAATTTTACGGATTGAAAGTCACGGCGGATGTGCTGCCGAGCGAACGCGACCAGAATTTCCGACTTCGCACCGACGACGGTCGCGAGTTTGTTTTGAAGATCGCCAATGGTGAAGAGGACCGGTCGTTTCTCGAAGCTCAAAATCAGGCCATGGCCCGGCTGCAGGCACGGCAGGTCACCTATTGTCCGGAACTCATCCAGACACACTCCGGAGATGATCTCTTTGAGGTTCGTGCAAACGGATCGGCCTATTGTGCGCGACTCATGACTTGGCTGCCGGGTGAAGTGTTGTCACGCTGCAAATGGCAAGATCCTGATGTGTTGCGTCATTTGGGCACCTGTGTTGCCGAGGTCGACAGCGTCCTCAAAGGTCTTGATCACCCAGCGCTACATCGAAGCGATTTTCCGTGGGATCTCAGCAACGCTCCGGTCGTGATTGACCGTCATATCGATAAAGTGGAAGATTCGCAGATCCGCAGCCACATCGGCGAGGTGCAGTCGATCTTTGCCCAATACGTGGCGCCGCGTCTGGGGGAGCTCGAACGAAGTGTCATCCACAACGATGCCAATGACCAGAACGTCATTGTTCAGCGCACGACGTTGGTCAAACCGCATGTCGTCGGGTTGATCGATTTCGGCGACATGGTCCACAGCTACACCGTTTCCGGTCTGGCGATCGCAGTTGCGTACGCGATGCTCGATAAACCGGACCCGTTGATGGCTGCAACCCGCGTCGTTGAAGGGTATCAGGCCGTTAGGCCGCTGAGTGACGACGAATTGGCTGTGGTGTTCCCGATGGCATGCGCTCGCCTGGCAGTCAGTGCTTGCATGGCTGCGTTCCAACAACGGCTTCGCCCCGACGACCCTTATCTGAGTGTCAGTCAGCAACCAATCCAGCGAACTCTCCATCACTTGCTCGACGTACATCCGAGGTTTGCCGAAGCCACATTTCGTAACGCATGTGGTTTCACGCCCAATCCTACTGCCGTGGCGGTAGGACATTGGCTGCTCGAGAATCAGGACGTTGTCTCGCCAATCATGCCGTTCGATTTGCGAACGGTATCACCTGCGATTCTGGACCTGAGCCCTTGCAACGCGGACTTGCCGGTCGGTCGTGATTGCGAGGGGGCACTTGGGGACTTGGTGGCAAAGGCCATGTCGCGCTCGACCATAGATGTGGCCATTGGCCGCTACGACGAGGTGCGGCTCATCTACACGGATGATGCGTTCGGCGGTTGTTGCCCCACCGACGAACGGCGCACGATTCACCTGGGCATGGATTTCTTCGTCGAAGCCAATACGCCAGTGCATGCGCCCCTTGCTGGCGTCGTCCATGCATCCGCCGATCGAGCCCATGCACAGGATTATGGACCAACGATCGTGTTACGCCACGAAGTTGATGACCTTGTCTTCTACACGTTGTACGGCCATCTCAGCCGCGAATCGTTACAGGAGAACGAAGTTGGGCAGTCCATCGAAAACGGACAGCCCTTTGCCACCGTTGGCACTAGTGCAGAGAACGGCGGTTGGCAGCCACATTTGCACCTGCAGGTGATCACTGACCTGCTGGACCTGGACGATTCTTTTCCGGGCGTGTGCCGGGCGAGCCAACGCGAAGTGTGGACGTCATTTTGCCCGGATCCCAATCGACTTGTTGGTATCTCTGCGACTGCTTTTCCGGAACAGCGTGCGAGTAGTGATGCGACGCTCGCCGTGCGGCGCAAGTTCGTAGGTCGCAACGTGAGAACGGGGTATGACCGCCCGCTTCAGATGATTCGCGGACTCGACCAGTACCTCTATGACGACACTGGCCGCATGTACCTCGATGCTTTTAACAACGTGCCGCATGTCGGTCACAGCCATCCGAAAGTGGTCGAAGCGGCAGACCGGCAAATGCGATTGCTGAACACCAATACGCGATACCTTCACGGCAACCTTGGCGACTACGTCGAGCGACTTACATCGACGCTTCCGGACGCCCTCAGTGTCTGTTACTTGGTCAACTCGGCGAGCGAGGCCAACGAATTGGCTTTGCGTCTTGTCCTCGCACATACTGGACGCCGTGAGATGATCGTTCTGGAACACGCCTATCACGGTAACACGACATCGTTGATCGACATCAGTCCGTACAAGCACGACAGCCAAGGCGGAACAGGAGCCCCGGATTGGGTGCACACCGTACCGATTCCCGACACCTATCGAGGTCTTTATCGGCGAGACGTCCCGGACGCTGGGCCGAAGTTCGCCGAATTTGTTGCCGAGACGATTGATCGGGCTGGCGGTGCGATCGGCGGATTCATCGCCGAATCCTGCCCGAGTGTGGGCGGACAGATCATCTTGCCTCAAGGTTATCTGGCCGCGGCGTACGCCCATGTGCGAGCCGCCGGCGGCCTTTGCATCGCGGACGAAGTGCAAACCGGTTACGGTCGAATTGGTTCGCATTTCTATGCTTTTGAGTCACAGGCTGTGACACCGGACATCGTTGTGCTTGGAAAACCAATCGGGAACGGGCACCCGATTGCCGCAGTCATCACCACGCCCGACATCGCTAGTTCTTTCGACAATGGCATGGAGTTCTTCAGTACCTTCGGCGGTAACACCGTCTCGTGCGCCGTCGGGTTAGCCGTGCTCGAAATTGTCAAAGATGAGCGATTGCAGGCACACGCTTTGAGAGTGGGGAATCACCTGCTCGAGGGTCTGAATGCACTGGCTGACGGACACGCTGTCGTTGGCGATGTTCGGGGAGCGGGACTGTTTCTGGGAGTGGAACTCGTTCGCAATCACGACACGCTCGAACCCGCAGTTGACGAAGCCGATTTTGTTGTCAATCGCTTGGCCGAACGAGGCATCCTGATCGGCACCGACGGCCCGATGCACAATGTTCTCAAAATTCGACCACCGATGCCATTTTCCACAGAGAATGCCGATCACTTGCTGGCAACGCTGGATGACGTCCTCAGTACCTTGCCCGACAATTACCAAACATGAAAAATCGAACGACAATCTGGCTCCGATCCGAAAGCAAGCCGTTCGAACAGCGCACGCCGCTGACGCCAGCCGATGCCGCTGTCTTGGCGGACGCGGGGATCAGCATGTTCGTCGAACGCAGCGACACTCGCGCATTCTCGAACCACGATTATGTCTCCGCTGGATGTTCATTGGTTGCGGCAGGCGCGTGGCAGTCGGCCCCGCCGCACGCCTTTATCCTTGGACTGAAAGAACTGCCTGAGTCATCTGAGCAGGTTCACCATCGGCATATCTACTTTGCTCACGCGTTCAAACAGCAGGCAGGATGGCAGGACTTGCTGTCACGATTCCAAAGCGGCGGCGGGACGCTGTACGACCTCGAGTATCTGGTCAACACTGACGGACGCCGCGTGGCCGCCTTCGGATACTGGGCGGGTTTCGCAGGTGCCGGCGTAGCGACGATGGCATGGGCCGGTCAACGTTGTGAGGAAGTTCCTGAGTTGGCACGGTTAACGTCCTGTCCGAACAAGGACGGACTGATTGATCGTTGCCGTCAACAGTTGAGCCATTGTTCCGAAGCCCCACGCGTTATGGTTATCGGCGCCGCCGGTCGCTGCGGGGGCGGAGCCACGGAAATATTTCGCGAACTGAACGCTGACATCACGCTCTGGGACATCGAAGAAACGCGAAACGGAGGACCATTCGAGCAGATTCTGGAACATGACATATTCGTTAACTGCGTCTTTGTGTCGACGCGGATTCCGCCGTTCCTGACGCCTGAGTTACTGGCGAAACCACGTCGGTTGTCGGTCATTTGCGACGTCAGTTGCGATCCGTCCGGAGAATTGAATCCGTTACCCGTTTACGATCGCTGCACGACGTTTGCCGATCCACTACAACGCGTCGTCGCAGGCGAAAATCCACTGGATCTGATCGCAATCGATCATCTGCCATCATTGCTCCCGAAGGAAAGTTCGGAAGACTTTTCAGATCAACTGGTACCGCATTTGCTCAACCTGTCTGACACCCGAAATGAAGTCTGGTCGGGCGCGAGACGTAAGTTTGAGCAAACGCTTGGGGACCTTTGAATTCGCAAACCGCCATCACATTGGAATTCGTTTTTATGCCCACAATACACTGGCTCGGTGCTGGCCTTTCGTCAGTTCCGGGAATACGGCGGCTTGCTGCATCAGGCCGTGCGTTTGTCCTCTGGAATCGAACCTTGTCCAAAGCGGTGGATGCGATGGATGGCGGCGGACAGGCACGCGAACTCAACTGGGAAGCGTTAGCTGTGGCGGTTCAACCTGGCGACGTCGTTGTTTCGATGCTACCGGCCGATCTTCACCTGCAAGTCGCTGGATTCTGTCTGCAACATCGTCTCCACTTCGTTTCCAGTAGCTACGTTTCACCCGCAATGCAGGCGTTGGACGCCGACGCCAGAACGCATGATCTCTGTTTCGTTAACGAGGTGGGGCTCGACCCGGGCATCGACCATCTGATGGCGCATGTATTGATGGCTGACTACCAGGCGTCCGGCGTCATGAACCCACGACACTTGCATCGTTTTCGTTCGTTCTGCGGCGGATTCCCGAGTCAGGCGAATGATTTTCGATACAAGTTCAGCTGGTCGCCGCTGGGTGTCCTGCGAGCCTTGAAAACCCCTGCACGCTGGATCGAAAACGGTGCTGAAACAGCAACCGACAAACCCTGGAAAGCTCTGTCGTCCTGTACCGTGAACCTGCCAGGCGGTCAGGAGACATTTCAGGCTTATCCGAACCGGGACTCGATTCCATTCGCCGAACAGTACGGATTCACGTCCGAATTTAACCTGCAATCATTCGTCCGCGGCACGCTACGACTGGACGGCTGGGCCGAAGCCTGGCGCGACGTTTTTGCGGTCGTCGAGGACAACTCAACCGCCGAGGACAACTCAACCGCCGAGGACAACTCAACTGCCGAGGACAACTCAACTGCCGAGGACAACTCAACCGCCGAGGACAGGCTCATCACTCTAAGCGACCAATTGTGGAACCAGTACGCTTATGAGCCGGACGAACCTGACCGCGTCATCCTGCATGTCGAGTTGATTGTCACCGATGGCGTCAATCCCGCGTGGCGAGGCGCGTACACACTTGACGAACACGGTAACTCAGCAGGCAGTGCCATGGCGCGTCTCGTTTCAAAGACAGTCAGCATTGCCGTCGAAGCCGTCATGGATGGCGAGCTGTCGCCCGGTGTATCTGCCGCCCCGTCCAATCGTCAAACCGCGGATGCCTGGATGACAGAACTCGCTGCATCCGGCGAACACATCGTTCGCATCTAGAACGATTGATCGACCAAGCGAGCCACCGATTCGTTCTGGCAGGAGCGTTGAGAAGGCCGCAAGACCGATCAGGAAATCCTGCGGAAAAATTACTACGGCTACTTCTGGTCGACTGAATGCTACGAGATCGCTGGCACAGTGCATCACTGCAAACAGGGTCGCGGAAACGGCTACGTCTTGGGGCCGTAGCATTCGCTTAAGTCCGCCGCCAGATATTCTGACGGCTCAATTGGTTGCTTGAGAAAATGCGAGAGCCCCATGAGTTTGACCGATATTGCCGCGTTGATCTTGCCCGCCTTTTTGACCAACCGGTTAACCTGCTCTTGTGTCCTGTAATACGGATTGTCCATGACGGGGTGTTTTCCATCGCATGTGACTTGAGTGATTACGACTCTGTTGCCCAGCGGTGTTGTGTTCCGGAGTCGGTGGGATGCCAGGGCAGGAGTGGAAACGGCCAATCCTGTCAGTGCTGATGCAGCAAAGAAACTGCGACGATTCAATGGTGAAAAGATTTTTTTCATGGTTGATGCTCTCGAATTGCTGTTGATCGGGGGACTTGGTGACAGCGATTCAGCATGCAGAGCATCACGCGACGAGCCAGAAGCGGCCGAGGTAGATCCGTGGGATTGCCAAAGGCCGCATGTCCGTCAACGACGAATTCCACCTTGCCCGGATCGGGCAGGTTGGAGAGGGACATTCCCTGCTCATCATGCTGATAGCCAGTATCACACTGGCTACATAGAGTTAGACCATCAAGAGCAGAAAAGGTTCTCGTTATTTCTGAAGTTTGGTCACTCTTACTGAGATAAATATGGACGGAGTTATTCAGGAATGTATTGATCTCCGAAAGAGCATCTCCTCCGAGAAGAAGTAGCGCTGCTTCGATGCAAGCCATCACGTCATTACGCTCCGACGATCGAAAACGCTGCAGTGTCCCCCATGCAGTTAGCCACGACTGCCAAGTCCGAGCGTTACGGGAAGCCAACACGAGTGATCCCAATTTTCCCTGAGCTGCGAGGGTATCTTGAGGATGTCTTTGCAGTGGCATCTGAGGGAGAGACGTGGGTTGTGCCGATGCTCAATGGCAATCCTGACAAGAATCTGGGAACCACCTTCGGGAAGCTTGTGAAGCGTGCAGGGGTGGAGCCATGGCCAAAGCCATTCCAGAACTTTCGTTCCAGCCGGCAAACTGAATTGGAGCAGACGTATCCCACCTATGTGGTCTGTTCATGGCTGGGCAACAGTCCGGTCGTAGCTCAGAAGCATAATCTGACCGTGACCGATGAACACTTCACGTCAGCTTCCAAAAATGGGGACTCAATGGGGATGCAAACGCCCGTTTCGTCTCGCACTGAGGTGCAAAAGAAAACCTGCACCGATCAAACGGTGCAGGAAAACGCGAGTTTTTCGGAAGTTGTGGACATGTTGGATCATGCCCGAGTAGCGGCAGAGGGACTCGAACCCCCGACAAGCGGATTATGATTCCGCTGCTCTAACCAACTGAGCTATGCCGCCGTGTGTTATTGGCCATCGGCCTGCAAAAACATCGGAATTTTCGTGGTGGTTTAACCACCAATTCCAGTCTGTTTTCACCAGTCGAGGAGCGAAACAGACAACACAAACATTTTCTAGTACTTGCAGGACACATTTCCAATCCAGCAGGTTACTCAGAAATTGGTTCCTGATAAACCGGGTGTCTGTTTGTAATATCAGTATCAGAACCGTTGTAATATCAGTATCAGAACCGACGAGGGACGCGGCTTGAGCTAATCATAGCAGCCTGAATCGTGCTGAAAGAGGGACTTAGCCCGGAGGTTTGCACAATTCAATCCAGTGACCGTCAGGATCTTGAACGAATGTTTGAAGTGCACCGTCTGGCCGGGTCTTGCGGGGTAGCCGGACCGCTTCACAGGCATCCAAATGGGATTCCCACTCGTCAAGACAGTCGACGACCAGAGCGAAATGTCCCCCACGGTGATGGGAGTGAACTGGAAGATCCCGGTCGCCAATGAGGTGAAGTTCCTGATCCCTGCCCAATCGAAACCACGCCCCGGGAAAATCGAAATTGGGTCGCTCCATCATCGGTAGTTGCATCACATCGCGATAAAACGCAACGCTTCTGTCAACGTCTTCGACGTGAATGGCAACGTGATCGAGTTGTTGGGCTTCCATCGGTTTCAGCCATTCGTGTTGGGGGATAAGTCAGGCACGCATTGCCTATTCTTGCGGAATCTGCAGTCCCCTTCCGGTCTCTCGGTTGTCTCCACTCCAAATGTCTAATCGTCAGTCATTTCCAGACTGGCTTCGGCACAGGTTTCCTCGCTCTCCCACAGTCGGACTTTGTAAGCGGATGCTCCGGTTCCCTCTAGAATTCGGGGGCAAATATCCTGCAGAAAATGAATCGCCATGTTTTCGGCAGTGGGATTGCTGTCCAGTTCGTAGATCCGATGGGGATCGGAAGAGCGTATGGCGGCGAGTCCATTCTTATCTTGTTTCCAGAGGATGAAGGTGTGGTCCCAATTTTCGTCAATCCAACCGTTGACGCTCTGTTTCAGTTGCTTGAAATCCAGAATTCGACCGATCTCATCCTGTTGGTGACCGGTGAGGTAAACCTCGAGTGAGTAATTATGTCCGTGCAGATTTCGGCACTTTCCTTCGTGCCCAACCAAGCGATGGCCGGCACAGAAGGTGAATCGTCGCATGATGCTGAGGGGCACGGTCGATGAACCTCGATGCTGAGGAGAAAACGTGGAAGTCAAACACTCACAATACCTTAGCGCGGAGTCTACCCGAACGGCGAGACCTCGCCGAGAGGACTTTACCTGTGGACCGCTTTCTCAAGGCGTCTGTTCGTGGCAAACTGTTGCCATCACGACTCTCACTCAGGAACGTCCCATGCCAGATGTGCGCGAAGCCCAACCTCTTGCGGTCCCCGATTCTGATGCACTTCGTTTTCTGCCAGAGGGGCCCATACCGCTTCAGGATGGATATTGTTCGTGGGTGGGTATCCAACACGGTGCAGACTCAACGTCGGGCAGCCTCAATCTGTTGAACTTAAGCACGCTGGAAAATCATTGTCATCATTTACCGGGCCGCCCCGGTTTCGCCTTCCCCTGCCAAACCCCTGACAAGTTTGTCGTGGGATGTGAGCGTACGCTGGGGTTCTTTAACGTGAAAACCCAGGCGTGGGATCCCTTTTGCGACGGTGTTGATGCAGATGTCACCAACACGATCATCAATGATGGGATTTGCTATGAGGACAACCTGATCTTCGGGACCAAGGATCTGGAATTTGCGACGAAGAAAGCAGGCTTGTATCTGTTTCGCGGTTCCGATCAGAAGTTGATTCGTTTGCGGGATGATCAGGTCTGCAGCAACGGCAAAGCGATCTTGCCTTCGGACGACGGTGGTTTACGTCTAATCGATATTGATACACCGACACGGCAGGTCGTTTCCTATTCTCTGGACGTGGCCTCAGCCAGTTTGGGTCCAGCCGAAGTGCTGATCGATTTTGCGGGCGATCCGGCATTGCCCGATGGAGCGATTTTGACCCCCGATGGATCAGGGTTGATTGTCGCAATGTTCAGACCTGAAGTAGCAGCCTGCGGCGAAACGAGATGGTATGACCTTGCTTCGGGTGAATTGCAATGTACCTGGCAGACTCCGGGATCGCCACAGAACACTTGCCCAGCGTTGGTGCGAGTCGAAGGTGTTTTGAAACTCCTGATCACGACAGCCGTTGAGAACCTGACGCCCGAGGATCAGCAACGGTGTCCCAATGCCGGGCAGTTGTTCATCGCAGACATCGACGTGGACGATCGTGGGGGACCTTTAACAGACAGCTATCAGGCATGAGACAAACCTGATTGATCGTGCAACAGCCGCGTGGTCTGATCTGGACAGCAACTTCCCATCAGCGGAATTTGCCTAACCCGATGCGGTTAGGCTCCCAGATCCGCCTTTTCATTCCCGTCTTTGTCATAACGATTGAAGGCGAAATAAACAAAGGGGATCGGCAGGCACGGAACAAGCAATAGAAAAAAGATGCCGACCACAAATGCGAACACAATGGTAAGTACCATGAACGCAGTCCATAGCCACCATGTGTCTCGCCAAAGTCCAAGCATTTGCTTCATGAGATGGTTCCGTCGAAAGCCTCGTCAACTTCATTCTCGCTTTCTTCCACCGGAAAGCAAGAGTGCCTTTCCTTCTCGGCTATGACCAACCGGGGTGGTGTGTTTGTTATCACTGGTCGCAACAGCGGGCTCAACTATGATTACCGAGCCATGATTACCGAGCGAGTTCAGGTTTTTGGATCTTACCTAATCGATTCTTGGTCAGATCGATTTTTCCTGAGTCGTTTCCCAGTCCAGTGGTGACGTGGTTCCGTCAGGCTCGATTTGCCATGGGCGCCACAGAATGATCGGCATCTCCGTTTTGAGATCACTCTTGCGCGGTGGGATTGCAACGGGTTCTAATTCAATTTTGTTGATATCGTATTGAGCACGCAGTTCCTCAAGTTCAAGATCGAGTTCTTTGTGCAGTTGTTTTTTGTCAGTGTCCAGCAGTTGCAGGGTCCGCTCGGCTTGCTGTACATCGCTACTTTGTTGTGATGCGTAACCAACGCCCCTTGCCGCAGTAGAAACGCTGGTTCGACGACCACCCATCAGCCCACCCAGTAACGCCCCCAGGATAGAGGATCCAGCCGAGATCATCGAGGTTCGGCTTTGGCTCTTTTCCCGCTGGAGCCGACTCTGTGCCGAGCGAATTTTCTTTTCCAGTGATTCCAGTTTTCGCAGATATTTGTCTCGCATTTTTTCGATTTTCAGATCTCTCGCCTCGCGGAATTCCTGGGTGAAATAATCGCGGGCATCTGATTTGTCTCCGACTGGTGCTGTCCCTTTCACCAGACTGGATTTGTAAAGTGTCAGATCGCAATGTCGATACAAAAACTCCTTGAACTGCGAGCGGTAGGTTCGGTACTTGTCCTTGCTGATCAGTTCGCTGGGCAGGTTTTCATATACAAAACCCTCCTCGGGTTCTTCGATCAGATCGATATCTTCGCTTACAGGTTCACTGGCATCCCACAGGCTGTCAGGAAATTTGGGATGGCAGTTGATCACTCGTTTGGCGTCTTGCCATTGGTCAAGTGACGCCGTTTTTCGAATGAAATGCAAGGTGCCCTCACAGTACAGGGTTGGCCGGTATAGCAATTTTACATTTGGCATACTGCGAAGATTGGTACCGGAAAAGCGTTCCCTGATACTGGCGGGAACCGCAGGTCGAACTTTGGTTTGCATCGAATGGGTAGTCAGATCACCGGTTTGGGAATCATTGTTTGGAGCGTCGCTGTTTTGGTGGTCGCTGTTTTGATGGTCGCTATTTTGATGGTCGCTGGGACTGTGTCCTTTTTCACTGTCTCCACTGTCGGTAGAATTCTGCAAGGTTCGACTCTTGCGGTCTGCCATCAGTCGACTGATTTGTGTTCGTGCGAGCGGTCCCGCGAGGAACGACATGGCCCAACGGGTTTGGAAAACACTGGGCTGACTCTGATGCACGTTGTTCATCAGAAAAACACGGCTTCCCAATCCAGCCAGTACCCGTTCCATCTGGCCACGATCAAATTTCTGTCCCGCCTTTCCCGCCGCTCCTTCAAGACCTTCCAGGACTCTTGCCTTGTCCCGTTCGGTTTGCAATCGACCAAGAAACCATGTGCCGATATTGGACAGACCTTTGTAGTCAAGATCGACTGGATTTTGCGTTGCCAGTGTGATGCCAAGTCCAAAGGCTCTGGCCTGCTTGAGCAGGGTCAGCATCGGTGGTTTCGAAGGGGGATTGCGCACGGGAGGGAAATAGCCTGCCACTTCGTCCATGTAAAAGAGAGCTCGCAATGAGCTTGTGCCAGTTTGCGTGCGGACCCACGCCAGCAGTTCGTTTAGCAGGATCGTGACAAAGAACATTCGCTCGTTGTCATTCAGGTGCGAAATGGACAAGATCGTCATGCGGGGTTTTGCCGTCTCGGATTGCAGCATGCTCTTGATCGACAGCGAATCGCCGTCCATCCAGGAAGCGAATGCGGGAGAGGCCAGTAGATTGTTCAGACGCATCGCCAATTGAGTGCGGTCATTGGCGGGCATGAATGAATCCAGATCGACAACGCCCACACGCTCCATGGGTGGCTTTTGAATCAACCGGATCAGTTGCCCGATTCCGACATTTTTCCCCTGCCTCCATTGTTCCTGCAGAATTGATGACAGCAGGATGTGTTCGGTTGAGGTCATGGGGTCGGCATCAATGCCCATCAGGGTCAGCAACCCGGAAACCGCTCCGGTCACCCTGTCACCCATCAATTCCTTATCGTCTCTCGCCTCGGGGGGTGGCGCGTCAAAGCTCTTCAACACGGTCATGGGTAACCCGATGTTGCTGCCGGGTGTGTAAATCGATATATCAACAGCATCCTTGAGCTTTCGAATGCGTTCAGGAGTCTGGCCCCACGATTGCAGGCCAGCACGCCAGTTATCGGCCGTCTCAGATGCCAATTCGTCGAGACTGATCCCTTTGCGTTTCGCTTCCCCTTCGTCAAGCCACTCACGAAAATCTTCTGGTCTCAAGTCGGGGAACGTCAGCAGCAGGTTGGCGAGGTCTCCCTTGGGATCGACGCAGATTGACGGGATGCCGTCCAGAGCCGCTTCTTCCAAAAGGGAAATGCAGAGCCCTGTTTTCCCGCTGCCGGTCATGCCGACGCACATCGCATGGGTACACAGGTCCCTGGAGTCATACATCAGCAAGTCGTCGGTCATTTCCCGTTGATCGGGGTCGTAATGCCGACCGAGATAAAAGGCAGTCAGCTTTTCGAAAACGTCAGGTGATGGTGTGGTCATGAACAGTCGCTAAAACAGTGGGGCAGATCATTCGACATCGGAACGAATATTGAACTGCAGGCCAAAAATGTAACTTCCATGTTTTAACCGATCGCCGGGCGGTCGCGGACGCTGGATCACCGCGCTATGATGGGTGGCGTCCGTTACAATGCCAAGGAAAAGATATGCTCGATCTTTACGACAAGATTCAGGAAGCCTGCGCCAAAATTCGTCATGAGTTCAGTGACAAGCCCCGAGTTGGTATCATTTTGGGCACTGGGCTGGGTAATATTGTCGAGGAACTTGAGGTCGAAGCCGCTCTTGACTATGAGGACATCCCACACTTTCTTACCTCGACGGCGACAAGCCATCGAGGGCGATTGGTATGCGGGCGACTCGCCGGCGTACCCGTCGTGGCCATGGAGGGCCGTTTTCATCTTTACGAGGGCCACTCACTGAAAGATATCACGCTGCCCGTGCGTGTATTCAAGGAACTTGGGGTGGAGTTGATGATCGTCAGTAACGCCTGTGGTGGGTTGAATCCCTACTTCAACGCTGGTGATCTGATGGTTATCGAAGACCAGATCAATTTGCTGGGTGATAATCCCCTGATCGGCATCAATGATGATCGGCTCGGACCCCGATTTCCCGATATGTGCGAACCCTATGATCAGTCGTGGATTGATCGCACGATCAAGATCGCGAGGGAACGTGAAATCGATCTTCATAAAGGCGTTTTCGTTGCAGTCGCGGGACCCAATCTTGAAACCCGGGCCGAGTATCGATTCCTGAGAATGATTGGGGCGGACGTGGTCGGTATGAGTACCGTGCCTGAGGCGATTGTGGCTGTACATTGCGGTTTGAAAACCGTTGGTTTGAGTGTCATTACGGACATGTGCTTGCCTGATGCACTTAAGCCCTCTAATGTCGACGAAATTATCGCGATTGCGAATCAGGCGACACCTAAACTGATTGCCGTGGTCGAGGGGATTGTTCGTGAATTCAACCATACGCGGATGGCTTGAGTGCCGATGGGGACAACGCCGCCTTCTGCCGGTTCAGTGCCTACCGGTTCACTCGGTTCAGAGTCCGACCTGCTTTCGCAGGCTGCCGAATATGTAAGTTCACTGTGTGCGGACCTGGCAGCGGGTCAGAAGCTTGAGGCAGCCATCATTCTGGGCAGCGGTTTGGGAGGTCTCGCTGATCAAATTGATGTTCCGGTCGTGATTCCTTACGCCGAAATTCCCGGCTTCGGTACGTCTTCTGCCGGAGGGCATCGTGGTGAGTTGATTTTGGGCAGGCTTGAGTCCACCCCGGTCATCGCAATGGCGGGTCGATTCCACCGGTATGAAGGCTGGTCCAATCAGCAGATCGCCTTCCCCGTCAAGCTGATGGCCCGACTCGGGGCTGAAAAATTGATTGTCAGCAACGCCGCAGGTGGTGTGAGTCCAAAACTGAGTGTCGGTGATATTGTGGTGATTCGGGATCATCTGAATTTCATGGGAACCAGTGATTTCACAAAGGCTAGTGATTTCACGGGACAGCTGAACGTGTCTGGGGCAGAGGTTGTTCAGGCGGCTGATTCTCGGTCGCCTCGCGGCCAGCGGGGGCTTGAGGCTGGCAAGTCCTCTATTTGCCCTGGGTTGGCGCGGGCTGGCGAGGTTTATGATTCGAAAATGTCTGCGGAGGCGGTCCGGATTGGCGTCAAGCATGGGTTTAATGTCTTTCCGGGGACTTATTTGGCAACGTTGGGTCCCAATTACGAGACTCGCAGCGAGTACCGGATGATGCGGCGAATCGGCGCTGATGTTGCCGGAATGAGCACGGTTCCGGAGGTACTGGCGGCTTTGGCAGTAGGAATGCGGATCTTGGGACTTTCGATGGTCAGCAACGTGGCGAATCCCGATCAACCAATCAAGACAGATCATTTAGATGTGCTGGAGGCGGGGGCATCAACAGCGGTTAAACTGGAGCGGATTGTTCGTGGTGTCCTCCGCTGCCCCTGATGAATCCTATGCTGGTCTGAACCCTTCATGCTCAAGTAACTCTACTGATTCCTGAGTGAGTTCTCTGGGGCACTTGTCGAAACACTGAATTAAATCAGAAGAATTCATGAATCCAATGCCAATTTTTGATCCCGCTGATGCGGAAAGAGGATCGAAGTCGCATCGTGCTGCCAGACAATTCTCGCTGGATAGCGGTCCACAAGCCCTGCACGAAGCCATTCATCAGGTTCTGGTCACTGAGAGTGACGAGCAACTGACCCAAATTGAGGTCACCGGTTCCGCGGGCCAGCACAGTGTATTGATGCGGCTGGATCACCTGATTCGAATCCAGATGAAAGGGCCCTTGGGGGACTACGCCTTTGCTTTTAATTCACAAGCAGACATACGGACGACTGGCGAGGTAGGCAATGGCGTGGCCGAAGGAATGGTCAGTGGTGCCGTACGCGTGCGTGGTGATGCTGGGGTTGGGGCAGGTGCAGGTTTGACTGGGGGGACACTGGCGATCTATGGAACCGTTGGCGACCGTTGTGGGGCTGCGATGCGTGGCGGAGGCATTTTTGTTCGTGGAGATGTTGGTGATGAGACAGGGGTCGGCGCTTTGAATGGCATGATCGTGATTGGTGGTAATGCAGGCCATAATCTTGGAGACGCGATGAGCAACGCGACGGTGTTCATTCGCGGTTCAGCCGCTAGCCTGGCAGTGGGCGTCACCGAGGCTCCGCTTCGCAAGCGAGAACAACTGCGTCTTGGTTTGCTGCTGATCAACGCATCGATCCGCGGCGATGCCAAAGAGTTTCGTCGTATTGTGCCCGTAGCCCTGCTCGAAGCTGAGGCTTCCGAACGCGGGGAATTGAGTCCGAATTGGCGATAGATGAGCGACAGTTTATCGCAAGCTGTGACCAGAAAACCATCGTTGGATTTAAATCGATGAACGAACGTCTTGATGAGATTTGCTTTCTTCCACCGGCCGCCGATACTCCGTGGGCAGGTGCGCCAGAAAATGATTTATCGACGATGGTTGCGCGGGCAGATGGTGAGCAGGTCGCTATCGATCTGCCTCTGTTTTGGTACGACCCGCCATGGTCACAGATTGGGATTGAGACGGCAAATGTCATCGCCTCCGCAGTTGCCCGGTTGGGAGTGACCGTTAGTGCTTTGCGAAGCGACCTGTCCTTAGCGGACCGCGAACCAGAATTGCATCAGGTCATTACAGATGAAGCGGCGGATGACAGTAACCCGGGGGCCGTTTTTCTTCCACGCATGATTCCGTATCGTCCTGAACGCTATGGATTGAACGGACGCGATTTTGATGGTGCACGCGTTGTTGATGTGCGACTGGCCATGCGTCGAGATATGGCCGGGCGATTCGCGTTCACGCCCGATCAGATTGAACGCTGGGAAGCGACAGACGATGATTCTCCACTCGCCGGCGGTGGCTGGGTACCAGTGGCATCGTTTCCACCTGATGTCGATGGAATGCACAACCTAAGTGGCAAATTCAGTCAGCTGCGTCTATTGTCGCAGGACGCTGCCGTGTTTGTGTCCATATCGCCACACCGGCTGACCACCGAGTTGCCCGCTGTACTTGCCAGCCAGCCGGATGGTGTGGTGTTGAGATTGGGTGAACTGAATCTGAGTGGCTTGGCACTTGCCGGTTTTGTGCAACAGGCCCGTCGCATGATGGACGATCAGCAGTGCGGTCATGTTCCATTGTGGATCGTCCCAGGCAAAATCACGGTAGACGACGCAGCCAAGTTGATGGCCTTGGGAGCAACGGCTGTTGCCATTGATTCATGGTGTGAGGTTCTGCTGGATGACGTCAGGGATTCCGAGCAGAATCATAACGCGAGTTTCAGTTATTCGTCGCTGTCGGCCAGCAACCATCAGCAATGGGTCGACTGGATCGAATGTGATTTGGCCAGTCAGGTAGAACGATTTGGTGGTTTGTTGCATTCCATGCGATATCAGCCCCCCGGTCAGAGGCTGGCAGCTTTCTCGCAAGAATGGGCCGAGACGCTTGACTTGGTGAGCCTGAATCTACCCTTCGATTCCGACGCGTGATTGCAGTCCGCCAAACTCACTTTCAGCGGGCACGCTGCAGGGTGACTTGATAACTGCCGCGATTGTCTTTCAGCTCGCCGAAGGAATCATTGACACGAAATAACAGCCAGCTGTACTGCGGGACACTCAGGATCGGCTGGTCATCGATCCCCTGAATTTTCAGTGGCTCCAATCGAACTGCCTGAGGATCGTGGGCGTTTGGCAGCAGGCAAAGCTGTAACTGTCCCAGTGGCCGGCCACGATGATACTGGAACGTGATTCCGGGGGGCTGGCTGACCCAGGGTTTGGGCTGATCAGCCAGCGTGATTTCGCCCTCGGCTGTCACGCGTATTTTTGCGCCGCGGGGGATTCGGACGCCGCAGGACTGCCAGCCCCGGTCTGGTTGGATCTGAATCCTCAAGTCGTTCCCATCCCAGATCGGATCTTTTGCCGACAAGTTGACCTGTTCGCGATTCCAGTCAAATCCATAATCGATGTCATTGCACGTCAGACGCCAACGTGCGGCCAGAATGGGCCATTGATTACCCAACGCCGTTTGTAGTTGACGATTGAAGAGAGGTCCTGTTTCCTGACCGTTTCGGGCCGCGGCAAGAAAGGCTGGACGGTATTCAGGATAGACGCTCAGCATCATACAGGCGGCCCAGCTCCAACTGTAGGTTGCCACATCACCCGTCAGGTTCGGCTGGTAACCCAGCACAGTCTCGAAAGTGGGCACCTGAGACTGTTCCCTCGCCTGATTCATTCGCTTGAAACGCCCCCAGAACGGTGCATCATCACGGCTCAGGGGGATGCGATTGACCGCAATGTCGAGGTCTTTCCCGTGGTGGGTTGCAAGCAGTTCCGCTGATCCCTCCTGAAACCAGGTTGGCCCAGCACCGTCGAACAAATGATAGGCCAGTGAGTGAGCGCCTTCGTGCAATAATAGGTGTCTTGTGTAATACTCACTTTGTTGCGCGAAAACCCAGACTTTGTTGCCCTGGGCATATCCAAATGGAAAATCGGGGACCTTGGCTGGAATCAGACCGCGGCGAGTAAACTCGGCCTTGTTGCGGATGACACAAGCCTCAACTTTCAAGTTGGTGATTGCGTCGTCCTCTAAATTCCAGAACTGTATCCACTGAGTGATTGCAGCATCAAAAGAAGCCACAAGACTTTCGGCCTCTTCTGCAGAAGCGAGATCCGTGGTCAAGTGAATGTAGCGACCATCCCGTTCCAACAGCTCATCGGCCATCAGCGGCCCGACGAGCAAGGCAGAGACGCATCCCACCCAGAAGATTAGCTGTGATTGAATCATTAACACATTCTACATTGAATTGCCGTTTTGCTGTCACAGCAGTTGTGCCCCGATTGGGTTGCCTGGCCATTTGTCTTCTGCTGATCAGTGGATGTGTTCCCCGTGCCGAGAGCGATGTGGTGGTTTATTCAGCACTCGACGAGGAATTTGCCTTTCCGATCCTTAATGCGTTTGAACGGTCGACGGATCACGAGACTGCGGTGATCGCGAAGTTTGATGTCGAATCGACCAAGACGGTGGGCTTGGCCAATCGGATCATTGCAGAACAGGATCGTCCGGCATGCGATTTGTTCTGGAACAATGAAATCATGCATACCGTCCGTCTGCAAAAGCTGGGGCTGCTGGCGGCTCATGACTGGCAGGTGCCACCGGGTTATCCGGTCGACATGCTAGCCAGCGATGGAACCTGGTGTGGTTTCGCGGCTCGCGCTCGGGTGCTGTTGGTGAATACCAATCGAATTGCGAATCCCGAGGATTATCCGACATCGGTCACGGAGTTGGCGGACCCGAAGTGGGCAAACAATTGTGCGATGGCTCGGCCATTGTTTGGCACCACAGCCACCCACTTTGCAGTCCTTCGTGAGATCCAGGGGCGAAACGTGACTTTGGATCAGTTGCGGCAGATCCAGCAAAATGCGGTGATCTTGTCTGGCAACAAGCAGGTTGCCCTCGCGGTCGCTTCGGGGCGTGTTGCTTGGGGTTTGACGGATACTGATGATGCGATCATCGAAAAGGACAATGGTGAACCTGTGGCGATTGTCTTTCCGGATCAGGCACCTGATCAATTGGGAACACTCCGGATTCCAAATACGATTGCCGTGCTCAAGGGGGCACCTCATGCCACGGTAGCCGGGCAGCTTGCCGACTATTTGATTCGCCCAGAAACCGAGGACCGGCTGGCGATGGGAAACAGCAGTCAGTTGCCGATCAGTCGTAGCAGCAAGTTTCCTCCGCGGGTCTTGCCGGTCGAGCCAGTTCGCTGGATGCGGGTCAGTTTTGAGGATGCCGCATCTGGATGGGACGACTGGTCAGCGGAACTTCAGGACATGTTACGCGACTAGTTCGCCCGCTAATGCTTCAAGCAGTTTCCAGCGAAGTTGAGTGGATCGTTTCACCTTGCAGGCGATAACGGGTTCCTTTGGGGCTGGCCAGTTGCTGCAAATGAGGCCGGCGGATCATCTGCATGCTGGACTTCTGAGCGGAGAGCTCCGACACCGGTTCCATCTGCTGATCGGCATGGGTCCCGAAGGCCCGAAGACGACGCATGAGAGCACTTGAAAGTGGGCGTGGTGTGCTCTCGGCACGGGCGGCGACAACCGACTTGTCTTCGCTCATGCGCAGTAAACGTCTCATGTCTTCGATCCGCACCACCGCATCGTTCTCCTGAATGAAAACCAGATCGCCTGTGGAACGCTCCAGACCGGTCTGGCCGGCTGCTTCGAGTCCTCGGGGGCGACTGTGTCGAACGATACGGACTTGCGGATAACGGGCCTTCAACTCATTCAGGACTTCGGGCGTTGAGTCCTTGCTGCCATCGTCTACGACAATCACCTCGGTCGCTCCCCTTGTCATGTCTGACAGAGCTTCGAGTACGCACAGGACGCGTGATTCAATGCGGTGTTCACCATTTCGGACGGGCAGGACAACAGACATTCGATCGTGTTGAGAGGACATCTGATTATTTCCGATGGAGGCTGCGTCTTTGGGAGGGACGCCGAGCATTTTTCCGATCGCCGTACTGGTTGCTTCGGCTCCTGGTTGCCTGATGCTTTACAGGACGGCAGGAAGATCACGATTTGCCCATCGTTCCGCCGCTAACGAATGCACCTATAATCGCGGAAGCGGTAAGCTGATGATGTCTGATTTCGGTCGTGCCTGTCGATGGGCGTAAACCGGTTTTGACGCGCACCGCTGGTAATGCCCTTGACCATCGAAAAACGTGTGTTTTCCCTTCAGTCCTCCTGTTCCAAGCAGAACCCAGTGACTCAAGTTCCTGATTTTCAGAAAGGCCTTTCTTTCGAGGGCACCAACGGCTTGTTGCCCGCCATCGCCCAGGACAGTGTGACCGGGCGTGTCCTGATGATTGCCTGGATGGATGAACAGGCGTGGCAGGAAACACGGGCATCGGGTTATGCCGTTTACTTCAGTCGAAGCCGTGGCAGGTTGTGGCGAAAGGGAGAAATAAGCGGTCACCGACAGCAGGTCACCGAGATTCGGATCGACTGCGATGCTGATGCAATCCTGCTGCAGGTCAAACAGATGGGTGCTGCCTGCCATGAGGGTTATGCCAGTTGTTTTTTCCGAAGTATCGATTCTGATGGCGATGTGAAAACGACTGATTCGAGGCTGGTTGATCCTCAGCGGGTGTACGGAAAAAACCAGTGAGCAGCATGACTGACGCGCAGCGCATTGTTTCGCTCCTGCCCGGAGCCACTGAATGGGTATGTGAACTGGGATTGGCCGATCGTTTGGTAGGCATCTCACATGAGTGTGATTTCCCGCACCACGTCACTTCGCTGCCCCGTGTGAGCCGTTCAAGAATTGATTCAACAAAATCAAGTCGGGAAATCGATGAGGCGGTGCGATCGTTCAGCGACGCACGCACTCCCCTGTATGAACTTGATGCTGCAACGCTTGCTTCGTTGCAGCCCGACTTGATTTTGACTCAAACGTTGTGCAACGTCTGTGCTGTCAGTGAGCAGGACGTTTTGAACTGTATCAGTGGCTTGGAAAAAAACTGTTCGATTCTGGATCTGCCCGCGCGGACCTTCACGGATGTGTTCGATGATGCTCGGGCGATTTCCGAAGCGACCGGTGAAACCAATGCCAGTTGTGTGGCAATCGAATTGATGCAGGCAAGAATCGACAAAGTCTGTCATTCTGTTGATCAAAGAATGAGACCAACGGTGACCCTGCTGGAATGGCTGGACCCACTGTTCTGTTCAGGCCATTGGACGCCACAAGTGATTCAGTGGGCCGGTGGAGTGGATCCCATCGGCCAGGTCGGTCAGCCATCCAAGCTGTTGTCATTTGAGCAGCTTGCTGTCGCCGATCCCGATATCCTGTTGGTGGCATGCTGTGGGATGGACCAGCACCGAACGGAATCCGAACTGGCTGCTGTGGCAGGCAGCCAAGGATGGCAACAATTGAAGGCCGTTCGCAGTCAGCAGGTTTGCACCTTCGATGGTTCGGCGTTTTTCAATCGCCCTGGACCCCGGCTGGTTGATGCCTTGGAAGCCGTCGCCGGTATTATCTCGCGTTGGCATTCCGGCCAGCGAGTGGAAGAACACCTTGGCTGAAAAGAATCGCCGCCAATCGCTCGACTTGGGGGCTATGTCCCCTTGCTCTGAGCGGCTTGGAATACGATCTTTTCAGGCTGACTCGCTAAACATCACAATCTGATCGAGCTGACTTTTGCACATTGCACGTTGCTCGATCGCGAACCTGCCTTCCGGAGAATCGCCATGAGCGCTGAAGCTAGACTGCAAGAACTCGGTATCGAGTTGCCAACGGCACCCAAGCCCATGGGAGTTTACAAACCGGTTGTCGTTTCTGGTGGTATGGCCTATCTGTCAGGCCACGGACCACTGCTGGCCAACGGTAAACTGATCACCGGTAGGCTTGGATTGGACATGGATGTCGAAGCAGGTTACGAAGCGGCACGTGTCACCGGCATGGGAATGCTGTCGACCCTTCAGGGACACCTTGGAAGCCTCGATAAGGTCAAACGTCTCGTTAAACTTTTAGGGTTGGTTCGAAGTACCGATTCATTCGATCAGCAACCTGCTGTTATCAATGGGTGCAGCGAACTGTTTCGGGATGTGTTTGGCGAAGATGCCGGTGTCGCTGCTCGCAGTGCTCTGGGGACGAATGCTTTACCCGGTACAATCGCTGTCGAGATTGAAGCCATCTTTGAAGTCGAAGTCTGAGGCTTGCAGACGCCGGACTCTCAACGGATCACGACGTCTTCCGCCAAAGGCGGATATCGTTCGGACCGCAGAACATCATCAGTAATGCGCCGCGGGCAGCATAACGATCAAAGACGACCTCCAGAAAGTCGTCTTCGCCGGGCCACGGGTATGCGTAGACCATCGCAAAGTCGTCGAGATCCAGGCCCAGTTGCTGGTACCCGTCGGCCACGTCATGGCCGAGGCTGGGCAGCATCGGATCCTCGGACAGCAGGTCTGCGCCGGGTGGTAAAAAATTGCCTTGGACCAATTCGACGCTAACATTCCATGACTGGATTGTTTTGCGACCCATTGCTAGCAAATCAGATTCTGCTTCGATGCCAATGGCATTCAAGCCGATTTCAGCGGCGATGGCACTGACAATGGAAAAGCCACTTCCCCATTCCAGAAAACGTTGTCCGATTGTGGGTTGAGATTCCAATGTCCAAAGCAGGGATTGGTAGACTAGTTGGTAGTCAGCGGCAACGAACTGTTCGATTTGGGGACGATCCCAACGATCTTGAAATGCTTCAATTTCGCGTTCAGCGGTTGCGATTCTGCCCGCCATTTTGGCAGGGACTGGTGTTGCATCGACTGATGAAGGAACATGAATTTGAGTTAACACGGCATCTGTACGGGGTGTCGATTGACCAGACTTGTCAAACAGGTTTTTAATCATCCTGAGTGATGGATAGTAACACGCTTTCACCACCGAGTATCGAGGACGTCTCAGTCGAAGACTGCGAGGCGGTATTGATCTGTTTGAACTCACGTCGGTTTGTGGTAGCACGCCCCGGTGAGCCGCGGGATCTGTGGCCGTTGGGTGGTGGATGGGACAAATTACGGCAGCTCAAGCCAGGCGACGAAGTGATCTACAAGGGGCACCTGACGACGGTACGAGCGGTGGATGTTTATCGTTAAGCCGACGTTTCTTACGACGTGTTTCCAGATTTCTGGTCACCGTTGTCGCGTTGCCAAAAATACGGATGTTCCCAATCACTGAATTCCCGGATCATCCGAGGGCTTGGTTTGGTTGAGGGGATTCGCGCGGATCCTGCAGCCCTGTGTCTTATCCCTGGGTGGTGTCCAAAGCAGGGTTGATTGCCAGATCCCACTCCAAACCGGTGAGGTCGTCGCGGTTGGCCCAGCGACTGTTCGGGCCCCACAACGCATCGTTGCAGATCGGGCATTTTGCATCTTCAACGTCGGGGTATTGGTGGGCGGTGGACAGATCCGGTTCCAGCCACATGGCATCGCACTCGTCGCATAAGACAAGACCATGAGGCGAGTCTGGACAGGTGTCTGAACAGGTGTCTGAACAGGTGTCTGAACGAGGTTGGGAGGTTTCCCCGAGTTGAATGCCGCAGATGCGAAAACCGCAAAGTCCGCCACCACAAACGGGGCAGTAGTCGATTGAATGTTGGGGACTCATATTGTAAGAACGGTTCCCTTTTCGGTGTGGGGTGACGCTAGCACGATGGAGAGAATATGGCGTGATGTCCGGTTTCTCGAATCCCTTGTTTTGACACGAGCAGATCTGCCATTTCCAGCGGCATTGATCCACTCAATTACGTTCCGAATGCTGTTGTTTGATTCGTTCTTTCTCGTTTAGCACCAGGCACAGAAGGGTGATCGGTATTCCCACCACGATCACCCCAGCGAATAGGATTGGAGTCCACGAATGATACAGACCGTAAGCACATGCAAACACAGGTGGAATTATCGACCAACCAAGGAAGCGGCGGATCATCGGACGTGCGATTTCATTGTGAGCCAGTGTGGGTTGATACGGATTCGGCATGTGGCCATCTTCGTCTGTTGGCGTAGTGACGGGCTTTGTATTCATGTTCTTTCTTCTACTTCCTTAAGGGTTGAGTAAGATAGCCAACGTATTTTTCAGATGTTGCGTCCCGGCGATTCCACCGTTGTTGGTCAGGATTGCTGCCCCTCATGCTAACTTAATGACTGGTCCTGTGCGGTTTTTCTCCATATCCACACGTGCTCAGTCGCTGGTTTCCGTAATGATGATGGCCTGATGAAGGTGGCGTTTGAGTTCGACGAGAGACTTCAGATCCCGGGAATTACGATTCCCTGCCCACCATCAGGGTGAGATGTCGTGTTTCTTTTCTCGAGACTTACATGGGATAGGCAGTGATCACGCGATTCCCTTCCAGGACAAGTCGTACACGTTTCGCCATGGGATTTCGGCGACGTCCACCATCGCGTCCTCCCACGAACCCCACCCGTTTTCCCATGTCGACAGTGTAGACCGTGCGGTTACGATCCATTTTTTTAGTGGTTCGCTGGCCTTGCTTGGCTCGTGTATACGCCAGGTCAATTGTTTTCAAGGCACCCGGCATATCCCCATCGAATACTCCATGATTACCGGGCCGCGTGGATTGATCCTTCGTATGGCGACGCAGGTGTTCCAGACGATGCCCCTCGGCGCTACCGGGAGCATAAACAAGGCCGGCGGGTGAACGAAACTGGTCCTTGGCGAATTCCTGCAGCAAGCCATAGCGAAGATGCTGTGTTTGCGTGCTTTTTTGGCCCTTGGTTTGCGAGACGGATGTCGCTTGCTGATTGTCGTTCGAGACCGAGTTGGGCGGGCCACGTGGTCCCCCGGTGGACGTCGGGGACGCGGTCGTTTCGGCTTGAGACTTCGGAGCGAACCCTGTGGTTTCAGGAGAGTTGCCGGTACTTTCCGCCAAACTGGCTTGCGTTACTTGTTGCGTCTTATCCTCGGCAGTGGTTGCCGAGGGCTCCACGTTTGTACCGTTTCTGTCAGTCGAATCAATTTGATCGAATTTTGCGGCACTTGTGGGGTTGGAATCGGCGACAAGTTTCTGTGGTTTTCCATCCAATCCTTTCCGCTGTTCGATACGTGAATTAGTGTTAGATGTAACGGTTTCGTTTGAGAGCCTGGAATCGCCCGACAACGTTGGCAATCGCCAGCCGAGTTGCTGTTGCAGGTAGGGTGTCAGCAGGGCATAGCCGCCGAGCATCAGCAGAACTGCAAGTCCGCCGAACTTCTTTTTTGACTTGTTCATGGGCTTTGCTTTTGGTGGTGGACTTTGGTGTGACCAGTCATGCAGAAGGCTCGGTTTTCTGAAATCGTATACGGCGTTACCGTCCGTTTTATAGCAGTGACTTGACTTATGGAAATATCACAACATGAAGAATTTACTTTTAATTGGGTGTGCGTTGCTCACGATGTGTTTGGACTTTGGTCCTATTCAGGCAGCTGAACCAAGTTGGTCGCCTGTGATTATCGCAACTGGCAACTACCGTCAACAGTTGGAAAGCACGCCTATCGTAAATAGGCCTTACCGACCCTTCCACTTTTACGGCAACACGGTTCGCCGACGACATTATCGAGGCACTGCCGTACCGACTCCACGAGACCTGGTCTCCGTCGGCCTGTTTCCCATTGCATTTGGGAGTCGTTGAAAATCATCGTGGTATCTTGATACCCGGCGTCCAATCCCGTCAGTGCTCTGGCGGGATTCTCAACCATTGGATCTGATTCTGCCGACGATCTCGTTGTGGTTCAATCGTGATGGATTTCGTCTCCACCATCGTTCCCTCGGTTTCACTGCAATGGTGCTTGCCAATCAGCAATCACCAATCAGCAGAGGCGAATTGTCTGGCAGTTGCCGCTGTTTTTTGGGTGCTGGAGCACTCGTTGATGCGGCGACATGATGCGTTGGATTGAGTAATCCTAAGGATGAACGCTGGACAAGTGGCTGGGCCAATGATTCCTCGCACATCACCCGCTTGGTGTCTCCATCATTGTGAATTTCTGAGCCTCGCGGGTTCCGTCCATGGATCGTCGCCGCAAATCATGTTTGGATGGTAGAATGGATTTCGTGTGCCGTTTGATGTCACGTGTCATCGGTCACTGCTTGTTGTGAACTGGACTGTTGTTTCGATTGAAGTCCGTGGCGAGATTGAGGAAACTGGTACTGACTCGAGTCAGGCGGGTGCGGCCAATATCCTGCGATACCGGGTCTTTTTTATTTTGCCTGGGGAACTGCCGGTTGTGGCAGTTGGGTGTCGAGACGATGGCCTACTTGCCTGAATATAGGTTGCCAAGATATTGAGGTTCAGCATGACTTCTCGCCCAATGGCCGGACTCAGTACTTTGAGGGTTGATTCATGCATCATGCAAGGGCCTTCTCTTTCGTCGTTGGTGTTGGCGGTTTGGCTGGGGTTGTTACTGGTCGGTTGCGACAAAAACTCAAACCCAGTGAATGTGGCTCCAGAGCCGCTTGCTACGGGTAATGTTTCACAAGTCCCTCGTGAAGCCGGTCCTGATTCGCAAGCCACGTCGGGCGAGCAGGCTTGGGCATTGCTTCAGCAGGGCAAGACTGAGCAGGCATTCCAGTTGGCTCAACGTGTCCTGATTGAATCGCCCCATGACAGGGTTGCTTTGCAGGCGGTTGCGTCGGTATACGAGGCCAACGGTGATTTTACAGAGGCAGCGGAAATTGCTCGTGAACTGGGGAAACTCAATGGCGATCAGGGATTGGGAGATTGGCTGACTGCATTCGATTGGCACCTGCGGGCCAGCGAGGTGGCGGCTGCCGAGGATGATTTGCGTGCGGCGATCCGGATTGCGTCGACCGATCCTCGCGCCCATCACGCCATGGCACAATTGCTCAATGCCGAGGGGCGACGATTTGAAGCCCGTGAATTCATTCTGAATCTAATACGGTTGAACGATGCCCAGCCCCGTGAGCTGTTAAGCCTTGTCGAATTGAACAGCCCTTTCATGCTGGTGGCCTTGAACGAGGTCGTCAGTGATCCCAGCAATAGTCTGATGGAACTGGGGACTGCCCGTCACTTGTTTGTTGCTGAGGCTGACGCTGAAGCGGCATTGAATATTGTGAATCGTCTGGCCACGACCCTTTCTCATCCGGCCCTCGATGCATTTCGTGGCCGTTTGATTGCCGAGGTAGGGGATGATGCAGCGTTCGAGCAATGGTTGAACAATGTAGCTGCTGGGACAGAGCAACACCCGGAGTACTGGGCTGCGATCGGAACGAGACTGGTGGGGTTGGGGCGTGATCGCGAGGCGGTACGGGCATTTGGCGAAGCCCTGCTGATCGATTCCACCGACCGTGCATCTTTGCGAGCGCTGGCTGCCGCGCTGGAACGGATCGGTGATGCAACCAGTGCAGCAGGCGTACGTGAGAATCTGGCGATTCTGGATCAGCTCTTTCGGGTCGCTTCCAGTGCTGATGGAACACAAGCCATGTGGATTGGTGAGCAATTGCATAAATTGGTCCGACCATGGGAGTCCCTCGGTTGGTACCAGCATGCGTTTCGGCTTCAGGGCTCTGATCCGCAGTCGAACCCACAACTCAATGAGCGTCGCGATCAGATCGATGCTTGGGAGAAAAAAACGGGGTCGGATTTTGTACGCGAATCACGCGTCGATCGATTGGTCGGTTTTGACATTAGGCAGTATCCGTTGCCTGAGCTGGATGGTTTGGGGAACGCGTTGCCACCGATAGTTCCGCAGACCGATTCGGGCGGCAAGTTGGCGTTTCGCGACGTCGCACGGGAACTCGGTTTGGAGGTCGATTTCGTCAGCGAGTACCCCACGGAGGAGGTTGATTTCTATCTTTACCAGGCAAACGGCGGTGGTCTTGCTGCCTTGGATTACGATCTGGACGGGCTTTGCGATTTGTACGTTGTGCAGACAGGTGGCAGTCCACAATCGGTTGACAGTTCTGAGCCGAATCAGTTTTTCAGACAACTGCCTGAGGGGGTTTACACAGGTGTTGGCATTGCTGCTGAGGTGGCAGATCGAAGGTACGGGCAAGGGGTTTGCGTTGGTGACATGAATCAGGACGGTTTCCCCGACCTGATCGTTGCGAATATTGGTCGCAATTCAGTCTATTTGAATCAGGGTGATGGGACGTTTCGTGAAGACTCTGAAGCTGTTCACTCACGGGACAGTCGCTGGACTTCAAGTATTGCCTTGGCGGATATGGATGGCGACAACTTGCCAGATATCATCGAAGTCAATTATCTGAACGATCCTCAGATTTTTGAGCAGAAGTGCCAAGGGAAACGGTTGTCATGCACGCCGCAGAGATTTCGTGCCGCCTCGGATCGCATCTTTGAAAACCTTGGTGATGGAACGTTTGCAGTGTCGGATTCAGAAACAAAGGCGTTGGACGCTCGCCCCAATTATGGCTTTGGTTTGATTGTGACAAAGTTTGGTCGTTCGGGTGGCAACGAAGTCTTTGTTTCAAACGATGGCGACCTCAATCATTTCTGGCAAAGCGTACCAGATGAGTCTGTCGGAGACGTTGCCTGGAAACTTGTCGAATCTGCGGGTTTCTCAGGTTGCAGCATCGGTGTATCGGGTCGAAGCCAGGCTTGTATGGGAATCGCAGCCAGTGACTTTGATCGGAACGGCTGGATTGATTTGGGCGTGACGAACTTCCACAACGAACCGATGAATCTTTTTCTGCAAAACCAGTCGGGTTTCTTTTCCGATGATGCCTTGCGTTTTGGGTTGGCCGAATCGTCCAAGGACGTGCTTGGATTCGGTGTTCAGGCTACGGACTATAACAACGATGGCTGGTCCGATTTAGCAGTACTCAATGGCCACATTTATGATGCCCGTTACGCTGACATTCCGTTTCGAATGAAGCCGCAGTTGTTTCGAGGCGGAGCTGCCGGTTTCACGCTTCAATCGTCTGATTCTTTGTCTGCCTATTGGCAGCGGCCTCAGTTGGGTCGGACGCTGGCGACACTGGATTGGAATCGCGATGGCAAAATGGACATGGTTTCCAATCATCTCGATTACCCTGTCGCCCTTCTGCAAAATGAGAGTGAGACTGGCAACTGGTTGCAACTGGAACTGGTTGGCACTGTTTCAGAGCGGGATGCAATTGGGGCTCGTGTGGTAGTCGAGGCCGGGGATCAGGTATGGACCGGTTGGCAGATCGCGGGTGACGGCTACATGTGTACCAATGAGTCAATCATCCACATTGGTTTGGGTGACCAAACGACTATCGACAAAGTAACAATCCATTGGCCCTCGAATGATCCACAGGTGTTTGAGAATGTGTCAGGGCACCATCGTTATCTCGCTGTCCAAGGACAGACGATACTGACGCAACGCTAGTCGGATCTGTTCCACAGAGATCGCCCCGTACAGTGTCACTCATCAAGAACGACAGGTGAGTTATCACATTCACGCAGCAAACGCTGCACACGTTCAAAGTCCAGTCCATCTTTGCCGAATAGCAGTTCGCTTTGTTTGGATACTGAACTTTCTTGCGTCTCGTACCAGAATTGCGCAATCGCCGCGATGGCGGCCTGACGTGCTTCTGGGGGTCCGAACATATTCACTTTCAAGTCATCAAGTCCCTCCAGGCTGCGTAGCGAACGACGGGCAATGAATCGGATCGCCAAGTAGGGATCATCCAATAACTGCGATATGAATGGCATTTGCCAGTTCGTACCCGAAACTGCTTGCGCCGCAGGCCAGCCCATGCTCCACGCGACCAAGGCCCGTTGCGCCGCGTCACCTTTGAGAATCCACAGCAATGAGGCTGCGATCTCTCGTTGGTCCTTATCCAGTTCGGGTGGTTCGATCTGGTACCATTTTTTCAAGCTGTCAGCGGTCCATTGCAGTGTCTTGTCGAGATGGCAAAGATTGCAGGCGTTCGGACGCCCGGCTGCCACATCCTTCGCGACGTTGGGACTGGTGATCGTATGGCTGCGGATTGCCTTGAGTAGACCATAGGTGGTATGAGGCATGTGGCAGTTGTAGCAACTTGATCCGGAGGAACCGGCGGCGTGATGAGTGTGACTGGTGTTGTATTGGTCTTCGGAATGACAGTCCAAGCAAATCTGATCATTCAACGCTTCTGGTTTCAGTTGGTCATTGGCCCATTCCTTGACGGGGCGGTCATCGAGGGATGACTGATGCAACTGGTGACAGGTAATACATGTCATTTCGCCTTTCTTGTAGCAGGCTGAGTCGGTCAGGCCGTTGTATTCCCGTCCGGATACCCGCACCATGCCGTCCTTGTAAAACGTCGTATTGAATTTTGCTGCCGCGGGATTGTTTGGATCCATGATTTCCCTGGTCGCGTCATGCTCATCGATGCGCAGGACTTTGTGGGAAGCTGCAAAATCTCCACCCGGACGAAAACCGTGACCATGCATGTTCAAATGCTCGATTCCCTCTTTTCCACCGGTCAGTTCGACGACAGAATGGCATTGACCGCAGACTTGAGCTGACCGAACCTTGTCCATCGATTCGGGATTGGCAATTGGATCTTGCTTGATTTCGGACGTGCCATCGCTGGTATTCGTGACTGCGAGTGCAAGTTGTCGATGATGATCGATGTGCGGCTGTCCCGGTCCATGACAGGCCTCGCACGAGATCCCAAATTCGGCAACCTTTGTATCCCACGTGTCTGAAGTGGTCGATCTGACTCGGCGGTGGGTTGAATGACACATACTGCAGGTCTGACCCCAGCGACCAATTTCCTGTGAGACCGCAACGTTCGGTTGCAGGAATGAGGCATTCCGGGGGATCCACTCCCCCGTTTCGGCAACCCAAACAAAAGGCAGGAGTCCCGTGGTTCGATCATCGCCAGTCGCCCACCAGTAGAGTTGCATGTGGTGTGATCCGGTACTCATCACCAGTGGCACAACTTTGCGTTTACTCTTGACATCGGGGAATTTTTCATCGGGTAAATCTGCCCAGAACACGTCTCCCTCACGGTGGATTTCATAATCATGACCTTGAAAGGACAAACGAACGCTCTCTAAATTCCCCATCACCACATCTGGCGTTGCCAATTGTGTCATGGTGCTGTGATAGGATTCCGCCCACGTGGTGTGATTGTCCTGATGACATTCGATACAGGCATCTGAACCGACGTAGCCGTCCTTAGGGACTTCAACAGGGCGTGTATGCTGAAGGCTCGCGAGAGTCATGATGCTTGTCTCGGCGCTGTCGGCCACCGATTTTCCAGAGTCATCTGGAAGGTTGGGATCAACTGCCACTGTGGGGCTGGTTTCGAGGGGCAATTTCTTTTCAGGGATCAGAACTGCGGCCCCAGCGACCACCAGCAAGGGTATCGCGATGGCAATACTCCAGTTGCGAAGAATTCGGTAGGCAAGCAGACCCAGCGCGATCCCGCTGATGCCGGCAATGATGATAGCAGTCGTGTTCATCTGGCTCCTTCGATACAACCCACGCTTTGAGCGGTGGCAGTGAAAAATCTATTCTAACCCAACCCTCGAGAACTGTTGGTGGGTTTACTACGTAACCGCAACGGGCTGCAGTTCATTTACTTGACAGGAAACTGCCCCATTGAGCTTGCATCAACGGTAAGCTAGACCGGTATAGATGCAAATTTCCGGCCATTCCTTGTAAATGTCGCTCGATGCAACGTAATCTCTTAGTCGCCCTCGTTGGGCTCGCCGCTGTCGCCGGTTGCTGGCTCTGGTTGTTACCCGCCGATAACGGTCCGAACGATGCGGATATGGATGCGTTGGTTCAGGGAAAGGCGAAGCGGAAATCGGCCGAGTTAGCAGCATCAGAACGGGCGAAAACAGATCTGGCTTTGCTGGCCGAGCAGGGACGAGGACAGCAGCTTCCGGATTACCTCTTGTCGGAAATTGATCGGGTTGAAAATTTCTGGTTCATCGGCAAACCCGATAGTCATTCCGGGGTCCAGATCCCATTCGAACCGGGAAGCCTGCCGCTGCCACCGCCCGACTCCGAGCCCCTCAATCCGAATCCGGGGTTCTTGGGAGCCGATGCCTGTCAGGAGTGTCACGCAGAGAAACATCAATCATTCATCCACACGGCGCACCATCGCACCAGCCGGCTCGCCCTGCCCGAGGAAGTATCGGGTTCGTTTGAAGAGGGGCACAATCGCATGAACACCAGTGTCCCGGAAGTCTTTTTTACGATGGAACAGAGAGGAGACCAACTGTTCCAGACGGTCAATTTCTTTGATTGGGGGTTCGAGGTGCCGTTTCACATCGTGATCGGGTCATCCAAAATGGCGGAAACGTACTTGTACTGGCATGGTGATCAGTTGTTTCAGATGAATTGTACCCACCTGTCTGACCCTGGTGCATGGATCAACAGCCCTGGTTTTCTTGATGGTGATGCGATTTATTCCCGTCCCATCCGCTCTGGCTGCCTTGATTGTCACGTTACCTACGTGGATTATCGCAAAGCCAACAACCACTACACGCCCAAGTCGATGATTCTTGGCATTTCCTGCGAGCGATGCCATGGTCCCGGAAAAGATCACATTGACTATCATCGATCCCACCCCGGCGACAAGAAGTCGAAACACATTCAGGTGCCGAGCAAGCTATCACGTCAGGCTCAGATGGATGTCTGCGGCCAGTGCCACACGGCGAACAAGGCACCGAAGAATGAGCAGGCGTTTCAATTTCGTCCCGGTGACAAGTTGGGGGATCACTATGACCCCATCGAAGTTCCGGAAAATGCGTCAAGGGGCGTTCACACGACAAATCAAGTGGGGCGTCTTGCCCTGAGCGCTTGCTTTAAGCAGTCTGAAATGGGGTGTGTTGAGTGTCATAATCCTCATCGAAATGAGCGGGGTCAGCTTGGTCTGTTTTCAAAGCGGTGCCTTGAGTGCCACCAGCAGGAGCAGTGTGGCATGCAGGATGAATTGGGATCGCGACTGGCGGACAACTGCATTGATTGTCACATGCCGGTACGTGCAACAAAAAACCTGCATCTTGAAACGCAGGACGGCAACATTTTTCCGCCATTGCGAGATCACTACATTCGGGTTGATCAGCAAGCGACAGATGAGTTTCTGAAGAAGACACCCGAATAGATCCGGGCTGATTTATCCGCGGTAGAAGCTTTGTTGGTGGAGATTTTGATTCTGGCAATCAGTCCATCGCGGAACCAGTCTCGTCACTTGCAGGCCGCTGCGGACCTGTTGACGAGCCACTCTCAGGGTAACGCTCGCAACGATTCTTCCCCAACGCGGCGGGCTCGTTCACGGATGTGAACCATAGCGGGGAAATCAGCCTCCACAACCTGTTCCACGCTTCTGGATTTACGTCAGGCTGGCTGCAATCCGCAGGCTGGCAGGTTCCCTAGGCCAGCCATGAAAAAACCCCACCCGAAGACGGGTGGGGTTGATGTTTACTAACACCAGTTGGTGACTAGCTATTGATTGAGCTGTTCCTCAATGATTTCGCCAACGGCTCTGGTACCCAAGGCACCCCATAAGCCGTAGGGGCTTTTCTGCCCCGGAGCAGTTAGTGGACCCATCCAACCAGGGTTACCACCTGAGCCGCGTTCGATAGGTGGTGCCGTTTGATCTCCAGATTCGACACTGTCCGTCATAAACACGACCGCACCGTCGCCCATCAGGACGTGAGCACCGCCTTGGTGCCGACTACCTGCTGACATGATGGACTCGTTGTAGTCACCACCGCCTTTTTGACAACTTGGGCTGTTGGGCGGCAGGATTGTCGCCATGCCCGTGTAGTGAGGTCGGAAGTCAGCCCAGCGAACACCACGCATTTGCGTTCCACCTGTTGAAACGTTGGCAGACGGAGAATAAAAGCTGGGGCGAGTCGGATCGATGTGACTGCCAGCTGCACATAAGCTTGGGTTGGCGTCCCAAGCATTGCCAGCCACGTTTCGGGCAAAGTCAGCTTTAACTTCACGTTGTTGAAGCGACGTGCAGATTTCACCACAAGCGACGGTGTTCGAAAGTCCGTCCAATACATCGCGGAATTTCGAATCATGTCGTGGCCAAAAGAAACCACGCATTGACGCACGAGCACGTGTTGCCATCCAAGTGAGGTCTTTTTGTTTGTTGCCGTTGTTGTTTGAGTTGCTCTTGAAACCCCACTCGTTAACACCACCATCGCGGCTGCGGTCAATGGCGTCGCCGATGCAGGCTCCGTAGTTGGATCGACCCGTTCCCGGTGGACTATAGCCAGGATCACTCGGGCAGCGGTACGTGGGAACCTGAGTCATCCACGGCACGTATCGTGTTTGCCAAGGGCAGGGACCCATCGCGGGCCACATTCCACCAATCACGTTTCCTGGCATGGTTTGCCCGGGAACCACTTCAAGGCTCGGGTTAGAAATTTTTTGCCAGAGAGCTTGCTGTTCGGTGAATGGGAGAATGGGTACAAGGAAACTAAGGAAGTTTCGGTTGTAATTGTTGGTAACATTACCTGCGGAACCGCGCCAAGTACCTGTTCCCTGCTTGGGAAGTTGCTTGAAAGCGCTATGGTAGTTGTGGATCGCCAAACCGATTTGCTTGAAGTTGTTACTACAAGACATACGGCGTGCGGCCTCACGTGCAGCTTGGACTGCGGGAAGCAGCAAGCCGACGAGAACACCAATAATGGCGATCACGACCAAGAGCTCCACGAGCGTGAAACCTTTCTGACCGCGAACTTTTCTAATCATCATTAACTCCAAAAAGTGCAGAAATTCAAAAAACTGGCGAAACTCGCCAAAAAAGTAAAAGCTGGTTGTTTAGAGTATCAGGAGTTCCCATAGGCTTCAACTAAAAAATCTTTGGTATGCACCAGAGCAGTGCACTAAATCGCGCCAAAAACGGTGATTTTCTTCCGTTGTTATAAAAATTTGGTTTTACCCCCAAGTTCGTTGATAGGTGACCAGCAGATAAACGAGCGTGCAGTCATTCTGGGGATGTTTTGATCGTGCCTTGTCGGAAATTTCTCGAAATGTTGGTTGGCAGGTGATCGAAAGAAAAAAACAAAAACAGAGCCAGCCGTTGGTTTTCGGCTCGGAAGCAGGGTGGGCGAGATTTCCAAGCAAAATCTCCTCGCGCATTCTCTCCCCAGACTCGATAGTCATTCTCACCCCAGGCTCGATAGTCAGGCATCGATGAGATCATTCGCCCAGCGTCGAAACGAGCATGACGGGCAATACTTTCTCTAGGCACTGCTGGCTCGCAAGTTTGCCCCCTATATTTCCGCTGCCGAAGTTGACACTTTGGTCCGACAGGCTCTATGGCAGCGGTTGATTGGTGAGTCTTTCCAACCCCTCGCGTGCCAGTTGATCCGATGGATTGAGGATTAAGGCACTTTGGTAATGATTGACTGCCTGTTGAAGATCACCGACCTCTTCATAGACGGATCCCAGCCAACGATCGACCGGCTCCAGGAGAGGATCAACCTCCAGTGCAATTTTGTAACAGCGAATCGCTTTGTTCAAGCTGTTGTTTTGCTCGTAGGCCCGTCCCAGGTTAACCCATGCTTCGGAGAGGTCAGGCCGGGCTTCAATTGCGTTGTGCAGGTAATCGATCGATTCGCCCATGTCGCCGTTCAAGCCCGCCGCGATCCCCACATTCATGTAGGAGCTTGCATTGAGCATCGATTCATCGTGAACCGGCAGGTTGCAAATCACGACGCTTGCCAGCGTCGTTGCGATCGGCACACGGTAGCGTTTCCAATTTCGTGTTTGCAGTAATTGTCGAATCACTGGTAGACCGCCTGCTGCAAAAATTATCAGTAACGGAACCAGTGGTTCGCGATAACGCCCCAAGATAAAGAACATCACAATCGCAGCTACCATGACAACCGTTAACGCGTAAAACAGAGAGAGACGGCGCCATCGATGTCGGGTGACAAGGATACCCCAGACCGCCAGCGGGCCGAGGATTCCAAAATGCCAGATTGGTGTGAGCAGCCGCAAGGGCGTTGAAAAATCTCGGTAGACCCGCATGCTCTCGACGTCGGGTACTTCGAACCGGTTGAAAATCATGAGTGACTTGAGCATCACCAGTTGAACCCAGCGAACTGGATCCAGTTGAATTTCGTTATAGGATTTTTCGAACCAGAACCTCGATACCTGTCGTGAACTGAGTTCGCGGCCGGTTTCCTGTTCTGCCAGACGTTGAGCATCTGCACGTTCGTATTTTGGGGTCTCGTGACCGGGTACGAGGGGTCGGTACAGTCCATTGGATTGCAGGTTGTTGCCGATGTAGAAGTTGGGCCCAGCCTGAAAGGTTGTGGGCGACCATTCGCCACCAAGGGATGCATTTCGGGCGGCTACCGGTACCAATGTCAAGGCGAGCCCAAGTCCGTAACAGGCGATCGCTTTGACACGTCCAGAGCGGTTCGTCGGCATGTGCCAAGCCATCCAGAGCGGAATGATGGGAACCCAGAGTAGCGAATTTTCGCGAGTTAGCACGAGCAGGCCGAGCGTCATCCCTGTGAGCAGGGAAAACTTTTTCGAGGTTCGGCGGCTCAGGAACGCACATTGAGCCAACAACAGACACAGAAGGAAGGAGGCCAATGCTGTTTTTTGAATGATGCCGTCGTAATAGATCGCAGGCGGGTACAGCGCATACATCATGGCGGCGATTAGCCCGACACGTCGATTGAAGGCATGGCGACCTGCCAAACCCAACAGGTAGACACTCAATGTTCCCAAGAGGATTTGGAAGAATCGCAGTCCAAAAATACCAGAGCCAAATCCCTTGATCAACACAGCCAGCGTGTAGGGATAGAGTGGGGCCTGGTAGAACGTTTCCTCGCCATACCAGTGTCCAGCAGCGATTTGCTCGGCCCAGTCGACGTAACCTCGAGCGTCGCCCATCAGTTGGACGATTGTCGGTAGTTCCACCGTTTGAAGAAGATTGACCAACCGTAAAAAAAATGCCACTGAGCAAATGATGCCCAGCAGCATTCCATGAGTAAATTTAAGCTGATTGGAAACGGACGCTGAATCGCCAACTGAACTCGCAACCTCTCGGGGGCGGCCAGTTTCGGTCGTGTCTCTCGTCGGCACGGACCGCCGTCTCTTGCGTTTACCCATTGTCTTGCACAAATCGACGGTGTGGCAGTTTGGCCGCTAGCGTCAATGTCTAGCCTTCATCACCTTCACCGTCGCTTTCAACTGCATCCATTTCGGCTTCGTAATCTGCTTCTTCCTGATCAGTCGTTTGGGGTGCCTCGACTTCGATCAAGGTTGTTTCGGTCGTTCCGCCACAGCCCGACACAAAAGCGATCGAAAGGGCAAACAGCATAGCAAAAAGTGTACGAGTCATTTTTTCATTCCAGATGGATTTTGATGTGGATTTTGATCAGTCACCGTATGTTGATCGAGTCTGACGACGCTGGCAAGGACCGGTTCAATATTTTGCCGGTCTGTTTGCCCGTCTGTGCGTCTATTTGTGCGTCTGTCACTAATCGTGTTGTTGGCGAACTCCGTCCGAGCCAGATCGAGTCCGCCAAGCCCGCCTGCGAAAGCGAGCCGGATTGTTCAAAGCAGCAGGACAGGGTTTAGGAGCAACCATAGGGGTGTCGACCAGCATGGCTGGAAGACCATGCCCGCGAGGACCTTTAAGTTAGTTGAAAACAACGAGACCAAAGCAGCGAGAGAAACAGGACGAACCAGACGATTCGCAGTCAACGGAGCAGTCTTGGTATCGATTTCTGTGCGGAGACTGTTTTTTTCCTGGAAGTGCCAGATTTGCCAGTTCTGGTTGGGCGATTTCTTGCGGGATGAGACGGCTGGGAATCTTTGGAACCTAGTCTTGTTTCATGGACGCCTGCCGTACCGCAGTGCGGAGAAAGGGCGGCCAATGCTGCGAAAATCAGGGGGAATGCAAAACCGCCTGTGCGAGAAATGTCCGACCCGATCAGGCATGACAAGACGCAGCCAGCGGCGGCGCTCAAGGCCAGGCTGCCAAACCGTGTGTTTTTTGCCAGCTTGTCCAAATTGCCAAGGCAACGATGGTCCAAGCACCTTCCAAGTATGTCCAAGTTGCTAACTGGGCATACGATGTGGCACCCAGCAGGTTATCCCCCAGCATGCTCATGCCGGCCGGATGCTCATGTCGGCCGGTTCCCATTGGCATAGCACCGCAACAATTTTGCGAGTAACTCGCCTGCTGGTGCCGGAGTTTGGATCAGGAGTAGCGGTTGGGCTCGGTGCGTTCAACAACAGCTGGACTTAGCGACAAATGACGCAGGTGACTCAAGTACGCTGCGTTCGCGTCACCAGAAAGCTGCGATCACCCCGAGTCACATAAATTGCGTCTTCGTCCAGACGCTTGCACAGGTTGACCAGGAATTCGATCAGCAGATCGAATTCCGATTCAACGTGGAATGAAACTTCGAATCGCTCCATCACGTCGTGAACAGGAATGTTCTCGTGATTGACCCAGAAGCCTTTTACAGGTGTCGGGGTCTGAGTGTAGGCCTGATAGCGATGCATCAGATACTCGTGAATCGATGAGCGGGCCGGCTGCAGGTTTTCGTAGAATTGAGGATCGTCCAATTTGTACGATGGCACATAAAAAACAGTCATCTTTCCAAGTTCATGAAGATGAAGCGAATCAGACATCTTGCCATTCCTTGTGCTGCAAGTTGCGATCGCTCCGTGCGTCCTGACATGACGTGTTGCGATCGTTGTCGGGTACAGGAACGTTCCGTTGGATTACCTGTAACCGGGATGTGGGCTGGGGAGCGAAATCCTTACAGCCAATGGTTTTCATGACTTTACCATGCGGCTGATCAGCTTGAATTCAGGTCGATCGGCTGTCTGCAACCACTCGAACAGAACCGATTCGACACTGATCAGGGTGGCACCGCAATCACGCATGCGATGGAGCGCAAGATCATGGTCCAGCGAATGACGCGCTGCGACTGCTTGAACCGCAACAAATGGTCGGATTCCTTCAGCCAATAAATCAAGGACCGTCTGCAGTATGCAGATGTGCGTTTCGATTCCCGCGATGACAATTTGGTCCCGACCTGCTTGCAGCCAAGCATCAA
Organism: Rubripirellula sp.; assembly: GCA_028823035.1. Lineage (GTDB taxonomy): Bacteria > Planctomycetota > Planctomycetia > Pirellulales > Pirellulaceae > Rubripirellula. Next base: position 1,812 of record JAPKCI010000016.1, on the reverse strand, counting down.
TTGACTGACGACAGACGGCTGCCGAGAAATCGAATTTTTCTTCAGGATTCGGGAAGTCGCGGCGCAGTGATGGGATCAAAGGTCCCAAGCCCCGTGGGTATTGCACCGTCGCTGCGGCGGGAATCGACATCTGCACTGCCGCATCCACCAATCGACGCACCTCGGTTTCAACCGTCGTTGCTGCAGGAATCACCGGGCACAGTTTTTCCTGCAGGTCGATTACCAACAAGGCACTGCGGTGTTCATTCAATCGCAGTGGCGAGGGAACGTGCGGCATCGCTATTCACCCCCTGATTTTTTCTTGTTTTGGCTACCCTTGGTTTCTGTTTTTTTAGAATCTGATTTGCTTTTTTCACCACCCTTGTCCGCAGATTGGGACTTCGAGTCTGCCGCGGCTGCTTTCTTGTAGCCTTCACTGCGGTAGTCGGTCTGGTAGAACCCGCTGCCCTTGAAGACGATGGCCGCGCCAGTGCCAAAGAGTCGTTTCAGCTTGTTCTTGCCACACTCAGGGCACTTTTTCTTGATAGGGTCATTAATGCCCTGAAACAATTCCATCGAGTGGCTGCAGGCATCGCATTCGTAATCGTAGGTCGGCATGGCAGATCAGTTCTTCAGCTTTTTTGATGGAATCACAGCGTGATATATGTCACGTCCCGATTCCTCGAACCTTAATCCATTACGCACCTTTTTTCCACGGGTTGAGTCCCGTATCCGGTGTCAATCGGCAGCCCAGAATGGACTTCAATGGGGGCGGGAAAGGTTCTCTGGCCGCTCGGTCGAACCGGCAAGCCAGGTTGCCATCGTCGGCTCAGACCAGAAAAACGCGTGAAAACGGGCTGTCAGAGAGGGTAGCTCGCATGTCGTCCATCAGGTTTCAGGACTTTGAGAAATAATGCCCTGATTGACTGCTCTCTGGCAATGGCTGTGACCTAGCCTCTCAGTCCCGCAGGGTTCTGAGCCTGTTGCTGGACTGGTTGCTCTTGTTGCTGACCCTGTTGCTGAGCGGGCTGCTGACCCTGTTGCTGAGCAGGCTGCTGGCCAAATTGGTGTCGGTGAATCTTCCAGTTGGCAGGTGGTTTCTCAGGAATGAAGTTTCCGACAAACTTGGCAAATCCGGCACCAATCGCATTCCGCTTGATGTCCCGAAACTCGTAATGGTCCCACTTGGGTGCGTTCTTTGGATGAAAGTTGGGAGCATACATCAACAACGCATGGGGTTGGTATGTTTTTTCGTTCAGGGCAATCTGCACAAGTTTGTATTGGGCTCGTAGCTCTTGCAGCTTGGGCCACGCCTCGACGACGATAATGTCAGCGTTGGGCGATGCGACTTGACGTACCCAGTAACGCTTTTGGATTTGTTTTGCATCGAGATTGAATACAAACGGTAAGGGACCATTGACGATGTTCTTTCCCTTCATGTCTTCCGGTAAGTCCTGAATCCTGCACTCTTGTTTGCTGCGATCAAATTCAATCAGTTGCTGACCGTTGCAGACCCAATGTTCGCCGAACTGATTTGGTTGTGGTTTGAATTCGGGCTGGTTCTGTCCGTTCATCCCGGCAAAGAAGACAAGCTGTTCTGTGCGGAACAGACCTTTGTCTGGTTCGGCATATTTGATGATGCCAACTGCTTTGGTTGCCGGGACATTGGTCGGCGCCGCGAAGTGGTCGTAATGCCAACGCAAGAATTGGCATTCAAGCGTTTTCATTGATTGGCTTTGCTGTTCCCATTTCTTCAGAACTTCCTGAAGCTGGGCTTGAGCCGCCGGGCTCAATGGTGGGAACGGCTGCTGGGCCGCCGTGTTTGGGTTCGCC
>JAPKCI010000143.1 GCA_028823035.1 Rubripirellula sp. | reverse complement strand
CGATCTCGCATTTCGTGAACACTGAATGTGTTTTTCTGTCCTACCACTTGGCGGTTCCCCGAATCGAACCTCTGGTTTCACCCCTCGGAAAGTTCATGGCTGCTTGGCTTGGTATTCCGGGCCCCATAGTTCAAGTCGTTGATGGCAAACTTAACACGCCGGGCGCAGGTAAACATCGGGATGCCGAACAGATTTACCAAACGACCCGCGCCGCCGTTGAATCGAGGTTGGCTGCGAGCAGCCCAATCGATGTCAAAGTTCAAGGCAAACTTGACGAAAAGATGCTATCCGGACGCGTAAGCATTGAAGGACCAGTCCTGGACAGCCCCGAAGACCTTAACCTGAAACCGATGGTGATCCAGGTCATCGTCGCAGAACGTGGCGTTGTTTTCCATGGTTCAAGTGGGGTTGTGATTCACCGCATGTTGGCACGGGGACTGGCGACCCGTGGCTCACTCGCAGGCGTTGCTTTCCTGCCCGACGACAACGGCAACCTTGAATTCGATTTTGAACGTAATCTAACCGACATTGAATCCGAAAACGCAGCGTTCATCGCCGAACTCGAAGAGGATCAAACCAAAGGGGGGACCCGCATGGGTCTGCGTATCGAACCAAACAGTGTCGAAGTAATCGTACTGGTGCGTGACGCGGAAACCGGTGAAGTCATGCAGGCACGGCAGTGCGATCTGAAACGCAAGGAAGTCAGTCAGTGAACCAGCAAGACACAACACAGTTACGCAACGACATCAAGACGGTGGCACGTAATGCATCGGTCCAGATTCAGGCAACTAACCAAAGAACCTTTTTAGAGCAGAACATACCTAGAGCACTGACGCTTCTGCTGGTGGTTCCCCTGGCCGCCCTGATGGTGCAGGCAGTTCGCTGGTATGGCGGTTTTCAGGCAGGAACCATAATTCCATTACCTGTCTGGCTGCTTTTGACCTGCCTGTTTCCCATCGGTTGGCTGGTTTTCAGACTTGCGAGACTGCAGCTCGAGATTGATCGGCACCGGGCCCTGTTAGCCGCCGACGAACATTTGGGATCCGCCGAACGCATCACAACCGCCGACGATTTTCTGCAACGGCAGCAATCCGATGGTTTCATGCAAGCCGCAGTCGAAGACGCATCGCAATGGGCGAAGCAGGGTCGCGACGCCAGACTAAACCGGACTCGCCAAGAAATGCCCAATTTGAGGCGTTCGATGCTTTCGATTCCGCTCACGGCACTGATTCTCGGCTTGGTTATCTTTGTCGCAGGGTACACCAGAGCCCTCCCTATTACCCTACCGATCATAGGCGAACCGCAAGCCTTCGCCATGGTCCCGTCGGCGGTTACTCCACCGCGATCAGAAAATCCAGAGCCACAACCGCCACAGCAAGAGACACCTGCAGAGCGCAAAGAGTCTCCTCGAGATCCTCGCAAGCAGCGGGCAGTCAATCGTCAGGGCGCGGCCAATGCGGCGATCCCCGACAATGCCGATGAGTCTCAGGGGAAGCTCAACGAGGGCGAGACTCGAGAGAGCCAACAATCGTCCAACCCATCCAGCGCTCGCGGTGCTCCCTCTGCATCCGGCCAACCATCAAAATCCGACGATGAAGCAAAATCCAAGAAAAAGAAACCAACGGTAAAAAAACCAGACCGCGATCGAAAAAAGAAAGAGCGTAAGCAGGACGAAAAACCCTCTGGTGCAACGGCCGGTCAGGGATCCTCCAAGGGGTCGGATAACAACGCGGCCCCCAGCGACTGGGCCAGCACCAGCCAAGCCGCGACGCCTGAGGATGAGAACCTCGAAGACGAAGACGAAGTCGACGACGAAGAAGAGGAACAGGAATCCAGGGGTGGCGTTCAACCCAACATGCGCGACCGTCGCACCCCGGTGAACCGAGACTTGCAGATCGGCTTCGGTAGCAACCGACCCAATCCGGACGCCAACGGCAGAGGCGGCCCCGGTGGTCAAAAGAAGTCTCGCGGTGTTGCCTCACTCGTCCTCGGTGTTCCAATCCCGGACCGCGTCAACGGCCAACCCAACAAAGGACGGATCCGAATCACACAGCAACGGATCACTCCCGAACCGGAACAGAGTGAGCCTGTACCAGCTCAGAACCGCGCGGTTCGTAACGGCCCGGTGGGGCCCATCCACCATCCTGATTTGTCTCCCTGGCTACAGAATCTGGTACGCAGATATTTTCTTGATCAACGCAAGAAAAACCCTTTGACCAACACTCGCAAAGAAACTGAACCAACTACACCCCCAGACTCCTTGCAGACGACCATCGTCGGAGAAAGTGACACACCGCAATCATGAGTTCAACCTTGTCAGCTGATACACCCGCGGAGGCACGAGAAGCCGCCGAAGAATTTCGTTCAGTCCACGCGATGATCCGCACCGAAGTCGGTCGCATGATAGTAGGGCAAGAAGCCACCGTCGATGGAGTCCTGGCTGCTCTATTTGCCGCAGGCCACGTTCTGCTCGAAGGCGTCCCAGGCTTGGGCAAGACGCTGCTGGTCAGCTCACTGGGCAAAGCCATCGACCTGAGCTTCAGCCGTATTCAATTCACCCCCGACATGATGCCTGCTGATATCCGCGGCACCAACGTGTTGACCGAAAATGAATCAGGTGGAACCAGCATAGAATTTCAGGAAGGTCCATTAGTCGCCAACCTGGTTCTGGCAGACGAGATCAATCGTGCCACACCGAGAACACAATCTGCCCTGCTTGAATCGATGCAGGAAAAACAGATTTCCGTCGGCAAACGGACGATCAAGTTGGAGGACCCATTTTGTGTGATGGCAACACAGAACCCCGTTGAACAAGAGGGAACCTATCCGCTTCCCGAAGCACAGCTTGACCGCTTCCTGTTCAAGCTTGTGGTTGGTTATCCCGCCGAGAATGACTATCGCACCATTCTGCGACGGACAACCTCTAACGAGCAAATCGAACTGAAGCCAGTATCCGATGCCCAAACGATCATCCGAATGCGGCATATTGTCCGCGCTGTCCCTGTTCCAGAGCATGTTGAAACCGACGCGATCAAACTTGTGATGGCGACTCAGCCTGGAAACGAACACACCGCGTCAATGGTCAACGACGTCGTCGCTCTGGGTGCCTCACCCCGTGGTGTGCAATCTCTGATTCTGGCAGGCAAAGTCCGAGCCCTTCTTGAAGGGCGTTTCGCAGTCGCCACCGAGGATCTGCACGCTGTCGCTCCTGATGTTCTGCGGCACCGCGTACTCGTCAATTTCCAGGGCATGTCCGATGGCATCACTTCAGACGATGTGATCTCGGAAGTGCTGCGATAGTTCAGCGACAGTTGTGAATACCATCAGCTGACCCGAGGCCCGCACCCGCGTTTTCTCAACAACAACGGCGTCCAAAGTCACCTCCTGCCCTGCCGGCCATGAACGATACCTTTAATCTTCTTGATCCCGACTTTCTGCAACAGGCCCGCGCCATGCGTGTGGTCGCAAGACGGGTCGCGCCAGCAGGCCGCTGGGCAGAGCATCGCTCCCGCGATCGCGGTCAGGGCATGGAGTTTCGCGACTACCGACCCTACTCGCCCGGCGACGAACTCAAATCAATTGACTGGAACGTGTACCAACGTCTGGGACGGTTCGTTGTACGATTATTTGAAGAGATGGAGGATCTGCCGATCTACCTGATGCCCGACCTGTCACGAAGCATGTGGCAGGAGGATCCACCGCGAGCCCTGACAGCCATGCAGGTCGCCATCGCTTTTGCTTCCATTGGACTGGACCAACACGATCGGGTCGGCCTGCTTCCATTCGCCCAAGACCTCAACACAACGATCCGCCCAACTTCGGGCCGTGGTCGCCTAAGTCTGATTGCCGAGTCGCTGACCCGCGCGGCGGAAACCGCCAGATCGAATCCCCAAGGAACCAATCTGGCAACCGCACTGTCGAAGCTCAGGGGACTGCGTTTACGCGATGGACTGCTGATAATCATCTCTGATTTCTTTGATCCGCACGGCATTGAAGTGATGACCTCTGAACTCAAACGGACTCGCCATCGTCCGCTGCTGGTATCGATAGGCCGCCCAACGGATCGTGACCCAAATCTACAAGGCGACGTCCGCGTGCGTGACTGCGAAACCGGCGACATGCAGGACGTCTCGATTACCAATACCGTGATGGAACAGTACCGCGCCGCATACGACGCACACTTCCAAAGTCTCCGTGATTTCGCCCACAGTCGCCAAGGGAGCTTTCTGCTTCTTGACCACGAGTCCGACGTGATGAAACAACTGGCAAGTTTGTTCGAGGGTGGGAGTTACGTCGCATGACTTTTACCCTTTTCTCAACACTTGCCACCCTTGGTGGCATCGCCTTGTTGGCCATCGCATTAGCGTTGTTGCAGCGTTTGCGGGTTCAACATCGGGAAGTCGAGGTACTCAGTACCTTGTTCTGGCGAGCGGCACTGAAAGAAACACGTGCAAGGGTCTTCGTTCGCCGGTTCCGTCACTGGCCAGCCTGGTTGCTGCTGGTCGTGATCGCTTCCTTGCTGTGGTTGCTGTTAGCTGGCCCGCGATGGCAACCTCTTAACCCAACCAGGCACATTGTCCTGCTTGATGGCAGTATCGCCAACAAAACAACGTTGGCAATTGACCTGGAACTGGCAACCACCAAGGCAGCCTCGCTGCCAATCATGCAACGAGAGATCGTAACGGCAGGCCCACATTTACAAACACTGCTGGCACCCGGCGATCCCATCGAACTGACAAACCTGAGAGCCAACCTTGAGACAACACCAGCATCAACCGGAATCCACTGGGCACTCGAAACATTGAGCTCACGAGCCTCCGCGACAACTCCCCTCGCCATCCACATCATCGGTGATGTGGCTGTGGATCAGGCTTACCTTGAATCATTGCCGCCGGAGTTGATCATTTATCGAATTCAGCGTCCTCCCTCTGACGATCAAGCCTTGTTGCGTGCACTTGGCGTGTCGAATGCAAAATCGGGCAACTGGCAAATGGTCGATGTTCTGTTCGCATCCAGTACTCCTCAAGTCTTCGATGTACAACAGATCTCGATTACAGTGGATGACCTGCCGATCCAAGCCGAAATTCTTCCCGCGGACAATGGGGATTTTCTGATCGAGGACTTACCTGCGCAAGGTGGGGTCCTCAAATTGAGGCATGGTGAAGAGCAACTTGGTTCGCTCACCTTACCGCACCGCGACGCGATCCGAGTCAGTTTTGAAACAGGCGTACCCAATGACCTGCGAGAATTGATCTTGCTGGATCCCGCCTGTCAGGAAACCCAGTCAGACCCGGAGATTCTGATTGGCGAGAGTGAATTCGCTGATTTCCGTTTGACTCCAGACGATCAATCCGCTTTTCAGATTGAATCAGAACTGCCAGATCCACAGGCAGCACTCGCGAAACTGATCGACGAACTGGCATTAACGCAAATTGACGCCACAGCGTTGGCCGAACGAAGCGGGCGTCTGGTGGATGTGCAAGTGACGTCTGGGGAAGAGCGAAAACTTTCAATGTGGAAAACGCTGTTCACACCAGCGTTCAACTTCCAGCAGAGTCGGGCATGTCCGATTCTGGTTGCCCGATCCATCCGCTGGCTCGCGAATCGCCCACCACTGGTTTCCTGGGCCGAGCAAGGCATGCGTTTACCCGACGCGCGGCCCGCCTTTGACCGCGTGATCGCCCAAACAACAACAACCAGTGACGGTCGCACCCTGCAAGTCACCCGACTGACGCGATCCATTACTGAACCAGCAGAAATAATCGACTCGCCCAATCCCGGTTTACTTGCCGGCATTGGAATCACAACGTGGCTTGGACTCGTAGCCATGTTCCTGCTGTTGACCGAGTGGGTTCTTTATCAACGGGGGCGTCTACCATGATCGTATCCAATCCTTTTTTTCTGCTGTTGGCATTATTCGCCTTATTGCCTTGGCTTGGTCCATGGAGCGGTCGCAACCGTGTCCAGAACAGTTTCCGTTCTTTTATTTTTCTTGCCTTGGCAATTGCTCTCTCCCAGCCACATTTTGAAACTAACCAGACGACACCACATCGAGTTCTGGTCTTTGATCGCAGTCCAAGCGTCACCGAGCAGTCCCAACAACAAATCCAGAATCGCTTGACAGAATTCAGCGAACCCTCGAAAAGCCACCTTGTCGTGATTGGCAACCCACTTGATCCTCAACAGGCCGATCTGTTCGAGTCCGTAACCTACGTCGCACAGCAGAGCACACGAGGCGATACTCCGTTGTCAGCCGCAATCGCCCACGCCCAATCCCTGATACCGCTGGGCGAAGCTGGCAGCGTTACCATTGCCAGCGATTCGCTCGCAACCCGACCCGATGACGACCGTGCGATCGCGGCGTTAAGACAGCGGAAAATCCCCATTCACTGGATCGACCTTGAAACAAAGCCCAGACCGGCCACACCTGTCCGCGTTCATTGGGATGCCCCACTGCGAAAGGGAGCTGAATCGCGGATTGATGTGCGTATCGTCACAACCGCTGAATCATCCAGTGGCACGGTGCTGTTGATGTCCGATGGAAAGGAACTCGCACAGACAAATTTCAGCGGTCCCTCACAACAAACAGTCCGCTTGAGTTTTGAACCTGTAGAGTCCGGTTTTCTGGAAGGTACGGTTGTCGTTCAAAGCGATAGCGGGACGACACAAGAACTGGCAATTGTGCTGCCAATCCTGTCACCCCACCAATTGCTTTACCTTGGGGACCGTCAGACCAATGCAGCCGAAAAGTTATCCAGCATGCTCGGCCCGAGTTTCGATGTGACCACGGGCGATCCAAGGGACGCAGCTCAGATACAGGCATCACTGGCAACGGCCGACCTGGTCATGCTGGACGATCAACCCGCTGAAACGATACCGTCTGATACTGAACAACAGATCGTTGACGCTGTTCAGAGTGACGGTCTCGGACTGGTCATGAGTGGTGGCCGCGCCTCGTTTGGCGGTGGCGGTTGGCACAATCGGCCTCTGGAAACGATGTTGCCAATTGAACTGGTACAGAAAGAGGAAAAGCGAGACCCATCAACATCGCTCGTGATCGTGATTGATACATCAGGATCGATGAGCGGCGTCCGGGTTCAACTTGCCAAAGCAGTTGCACGCCTCGCCATGAAACGTCTGTTACCCCATGACAAAGTTGGGATCGTCGAGTTCTATGGTGCGAAACGCTGGGCAGCACCTCTGCAACCAGCCTCCAATGCCATTGAATTGCAACGGGCGCTCAACCGTATGGATGCTGGCGGGGGAACCGTTATCCTGCCAGCACTCGAAGAAGCGTTTTACGGTCTTCAGAACGTCGATACCCGGTACAAACATGTCTTGGTACTTACCGATGGTGGCGTTGAATCCGGTGACTTTGAATCGCTTATGCGACGCATGGCAGGCGAAGGGATCAACGTATCGACCGTACTGGCCGGGGGAGGATACCACAGCGAGTTCCTGGTCAATATTGCCAACTGGGGCAAGGGTCGCTTCTATAACGTCCCAAATCGGTTCAACCTGCCTGAGATCCTGCTCAAACAGCCCTCAACCACCAAGCTACCGTCCTACCGCCCCGGTACGCACCTTGTGCAAGCCCGCGGTGGCTCTGGTTGGTGGGGTGAGGTTGACACCCGAAGCCTGCCAGCGCTGGCAGGCTATGTTGAATCAAAACCACGACCGGGCAGCGAAATCCTGCTTGAAACCATCGCTGAAAAACATCCCGTGCTTTCCACTTGGCGTTATGGCCTTGGACGCGTCACTACTCTGACCACTGAACCGCTGGGCGAAGGTACAAATCCTTGGCAAGCATGGCCAGATTACGGAACTGCATTGGCAAGAATCCTGCAGCGTAGTACCGCCGACACACGCGACCCGTTTCGTTTCGAAATTGAATTTGATGGAGGCGAAATGTTGCTCCACGCCATCCGCCAACAGCCACGCACCATGGCAATTCCTGACAGTCGCCCAATCGCCCGTCTGTGGGATACACCACAGGAAATCAAATTCACTCGACGAAGTCCCGACCGTTTTACCGCTCAAATACCGATGCCAATTCAGGGGAAAAGTCTAAGATTGGAAACCTCAGCGAACACCACACCGATGCGATGGAAATCGATGGTCGCAATGTCGCCAGTGGCGTCGGAACAACATGTCGATCCGAGCAATGGTATCGACGCCACAGTCCTGGTCTCACTCTCAGGTGGCCAGCAGATGTCAACCGACGCGGATTGGACCACAGCCCCCACCTCCGTCCCGAGCGGCAAAACCCTTGTTTCGCTTTCACCTTGGTTGTTCGGTTTGACCTTGTTGCTGTTTCTTGCCGAAATTGTTTGGCGAAGACTCCCAAACCGTGGAACACCTGACTCAAATGATCTAACCGCATCCAACGGTCTAAATGCCAACGTTGTCGTTGCCACATTGCTGGTCTCCCTTTTTTCTTTCAACAGCCAGACTGCACATAGCCAGGTTCCACTGAACTCGAAGGTGGTAACAGCGGCCAACCAGTTGATCGAAACGAGCCTTCGTGAAGGCGTCAAGTCAGGCAACGTGGCGGCGTTTTTTGATACTGCAATCCTGACGGAGGGCAATCTGCAGCAGTCCCTCGATTGGTTCACAGAATCAACGGGTGACCTTTCCGAAGCCCGCAACCGCATCATGGCTGAACTTGAGGTCAAATTGGCTGCCCGCCGAGGTGACCTCCAACGTGCTTCAGACCTGCTGAGCGATCTGCTGAAACAGGACGAGATCGCGGAGACACGATTGGATTTGCAATTGACTCAAGCCAAATTTCATGACGCGTTGGGCGAGACGGACGCCGCCAAAGAAATTTACCTCAAACTGACGAAAGCAAATCTCACTGAAGAAGATCAGCAGGCTGTAAGTCTCAGATTGGCCTTGATGGGACTGATTGGTGATGCAACTGCGGAACAGAAATCAGATGCAAAGCCACTGATCGAACTGGCAACCAAATCCAAGGACAAGGATTTTAAAAATCGTGCTGCCAACGTACTGGCTGTGCAAAACCAGCCCGCCGAGGCAGTGAAACTGTTCACAATCGTTGGAACGGGCACGGCCCGTTTCCGCAGCGCGAGCCGGGTCACCGAATGGGCGATCCGAGCAAACGACCGTGACAAAGCAATTGCAACGGCATGGGAAGCGGTCGAATCTGCGGCATTGAAACGCGATCGAAGCTATGCACTGGCCCTGCTTGTCGAATCCTATCGGTTGAAGGAGCAAAAGAAGGGCCTTGAGACACTCGTCGAGGAGTTCAAACGCCGAAACAGTGCGGGAGACTCGATGACAGCCGAAATGCAGAAGGTTTGGATCGCTCTGCTGAGGGAATTGGGTAGATATGACGACGCGATCGCCCTGTTTCGGGCCACAGCGGATGAAGTCAGTACGTTCAGCGTCGAGATGCGACGTGAACTACTGGAACTCGAAGGGGAAGCAGGGAACGAGGCGCAAATGATCGCCACTTACCGCGAGTTGATTCAGCAGGATCCTGACGAACTGGCATGGCGTGGAGGATTGACCCAGATCCTGCTTGAGCGAGGTGACAACGACGATGCGAAGGACCTGTGGCGGGACTATGTAACACAAACAGACCGCAGTTCAGTCCTCATGAACGCAGCCCAGACATTGGGCGAACTTGGCCTCGACTTACTTACCCAAAAGACAATCGAACGGTTGGTCGATTTGCGTGTCACCCATGGCCAAGCACTGCTGTATTGGGCCGACTTGCAGCAAAGACGTGGCGACGTCGAAGGCGCGGAAGTCACCCTGAACCGTATTCAGTCCTTTGAAGACATCGGCGATGACGTTCGTGCCGAGCTTGCCAGTTCCTATGAAAGGATCGGACGTCAAGACAAAGCTATCGAGGTCAATGAGGCCATCCGGGCAAACCGGGAAATCGTTGCCGAGGACCTGGAAATGCGTCTGGCCTGGCTTTACAGCGAGATCGGCGAAGAAGACAAAGCACTCGAGCAATGGCTCACCCTATGGCGAAAAATCACTTCCATCCCACGCCGCCGCTACGTCGAGGATCGCCTGATGACGGTGGCCAGTCGCCTCGGCACCTTGGCAGACATCGCAATCGACATCGAAGAAAAACTTGCTGATGGGTCGGCCGACAGCCGAGAGGCAGGCTTGCTGGTGCGCATCTACAGTCGTGTCAATGACTCCGTCGCGGCAACGGAAATCTCAGAAGAGTACATGTCGCAGACCGGCAAGAACGTGGTCGAGCAATTGCAGGAAAAGGGCCGCATCTATCAAATCTGCAATGACTACTGGAATTATGAAAAGGTCATAGAGCGTTTGATCAAGGTCGATCCTGAGGGTGAAACCGAATACCTGCGGCAACTGGCCCTCAGCATGCTCGAGCGAGGCAAAGCACAAGAAGCCAGAGCAGTGCTGATGAATCTGCGTGACGCCGATGACGGCAAAGATTCCATCGGCGGAGAATTCGAAGCCGGAGTCCTGTCGCTCGTTGGCATGAAAGAAGAAGCAGCCGATGCTTACCGCAAAGGAATTGCAACCCACCCGGATCGCATCGAATCTTACCTTCTGTTGGCTAACCTGCTAAAAGAAAACAACCAGACTGACCGTGCTGTGGGCATGTTTCAGTACCTGGCAGAAAACGCAGATCGAGACGACCTGTTCACAATCGCAATCGACGGTTTACTGAACATGGAAGCCAAGGGCAAAAACATGCAATGGGCCCGCCGGATCACTTTGGAGCGACTTGCTGGTCGCGAAGACAAGAATTACCTGTACCAATTGCTTTCGGATCTGTCCGCTGAAGTAAACGACAAATCGGGCCAGATTAGAGCCTTGGAAAATTCTCTGGCGGTATCCGGTACACGACGCCTGTCCGTGCTCCGCGAGTGCATGGAACTGTCATCCAAAATTCGTGGCGGAGTCTACTATTCAAGTTCCTCGCGGGGACCCACCAACAAAGGGAATCGTGCATTCTTTGCGTTCGGTCGCAGACTTATCGGCTTGAATGAACTGATGCCTCCTCAGGTGTTTCTCGACCTCGGAAAGGCCTTCCTCGATGACGGGGACACACAAAGCGCCGAGCGAACTTTTGGCATGGCTCGCAATCTTGCCGACCCCCGCGGATATCAGCGAGAAGTTGCCGAGATATTTGAAAATGCAGGCAAAATTCCTGAGGCACTCGACCGATACGATCGCCTTTTGCGGACGAGTCCCTCAGACGTTCCCTTAATGGCCCGTGTCGCAAAACTGAATGAAAGCGAAAAAAAGGACCCCATTGCCTTCCGCTTTTATCAGGGTGGCATCAATCTCTTGCTCTCGCAGACACCGCTCACCACCAGAGAGGCCGCAAATAATAGCCAAAGCACTTTTTGGAGCAACAACCGAGACGCCTATCAAACCTATTCGGATCAGTTGCTATTGGGAATGATTGTCACCATCCCCGAAGATTCCATTGATCAGATGCTGCAGGACCAGTTTGACCATCTGTCCGCAGATCTCGACCAACTCAGCGAAATCAAACTCGAGCAACAGATAGCCAACAACATTTCGGAAGCACCGCGGATTGAAAAACGCGTGACACTGCTACAACAATTGTATTCGGCTTCTGATCGGATTCCAGAACTCGAGACGATGGACGATTTGCTGCTGAAACAATTCCCGGAAGACGATACGTTGTTCCGCAAAATTGCAGCGAGACGGCTGAGTTCTGGCAGGTTGGATAGTTTGCGGCGGTTGCTTCAAACGCCCGAACTTTCTGAACCTCGCCAGGCACAAATCGTGAAAATGATGGGCCAATCAGAACCCGAACAGGCGTCTTCCGCGCTCTCGCCCATCCAAATGTGGAAAGCCCTGCTGCCAGCCTGGATGGCGGATGACAAAGAGGCCGCAATCAAGGTACTTCGTCGCGTCAATCAGCGGAGCGGACGTGCCCCAACGAGTTCCCCAAGTTATGTAATCATTAATGGACGCGCGGTTCGACAAACAACTCAATCGTTGGGCGACATCAACACGTGGATGCGACTTGCCATTTCATTGGGCGATGAGGGTTTGGCGCTTCAGTTTGCCAGATCAATGCTCAATCGTGTGCATTTCCAGAACCAACCGCAATTCTACGCCATGTGTAGAAGCATTCTGCCCGAAGCCCGTTTCTCGGACCTGGTTCGTTATGCGGCCAATGCGGAAAGCCAAGACCCCCGAAGGCTTCCCAACTATCTTTGGCTGCTTGCGGAAATGCCTGAGTATCTGGCAGACACTACCCCCAGCGACGGCGAGCTACTGGGACTGATTCAGAACGGCAGCCTGCGACTCGGATACTCATTTCCGTTCCCCGTCGCAATGAAGGTTTTTCCAGAGTCCATTCGCGCTGATGCGTTGGCCGAGTCCATGGATTCGCTGACTCCCAAAACACTGCCTATGGAATTGATCCGCATCCCATTCAACTACGACAAACCGATCGACAAGGCGACCGCCAAAGTCATTCTGGCAGCCTTCGGTGACGGCATTGACGCTGCTCTTCAAGACAACTATTTGCGCTACTGCACCTACTATCTTCCCCGTGAGGGAACAGCCATTAAGTGCAATGAAAATCGGCAACTGGCAATTGATATGCTCGATCTGCTTGCCGCCGACAAAGTACGTAAACGCGAGGCAGACATCGCGAAAATTGCTAATTTGGCAAAAGCGGTCACCATGCATCAGGGTGGCGACACTGAACAAGCCATTGAACTTGTGCTGGCGACAGTCAAGCCTGACGAGCAGAGTCAGGATCGTTACGTGACGTTGGCGCAGAACTGGGCTTACAGTCAGTTGATGCCGCTTGCTCCTGAGCGTTTCCTCAATCAGCTCGAAATAACCGGCAAAGATGGAAAGCCGAGCATCGCCGATCTGGATGCACGAATCAGCCTGCTGCGGAAAGTGAAGGGCAATGCCGCATTGAAAGAAGCTTTAGAAAAGGCTGTCGCTCTCTACCCAAAACAGACAAAATTCTCACGGGCACTGGTCGCGCTGCGTCCCAAGCCCAAAAACATCTTCGAAGAAATCCGCATGGGGGAGCAAAGGCTGCGAGAGTTGGAGGCGCAGGAAAACATCACCGACGATGCCCAACACCAAACGCAATTAAATTCTGTACGGCTCAAGTTATCGAGTAGCTGGGTATCATTGAAACATCGGGTCAACGCGATGAAGTATTGGACCATCGTTGACGACCACAAACGTCAGTCTGATGAAGCGGCCCAGAAATCCGGTGCCGCAAAACCCAAGGTTCCACCAGACGACAAGGGTGACAAATCGAAGATTCCCGCATCGCAGCCAGCGCCAGTCGCGGGCGTCGCACAGCCAGTCAAACCCGCAGTTCCCGCTGGTACGTTAACAAAACCGATCAAACTGGCTGCAACTGGCAACACAACAACCGTTGCGTCCAAGCCACCCGGTAAAGCAACAAAAAACAAGAAATATGCGGCGAGCATGACCGGCGTGAAACAGGCTCTCGACAATGATGACGAAGCAGGAGCGCTGCAGGCAATCCGATCCATATGGAGAAAGCTTCCTCCGGCTGTTTCCAGTCCCTACGGCTCGCGGCCGACAACCAAGCGACTCGCCTTGTCGTGGCCTGTGACGATAACCGACGATGTCAAGGGACAGAGCAAGCCCGCCTCACCATCTGAACGCGAAGCAGCAGAACAAGCAGCCCTTGCTCGATCCCGTGCACGCGGTGGTCTGTCAACCTTTATCCCGACAACGCGCGTCCCAACCAAGCTCCGCCCCAGCGGATGGGATGTGCTTGCAGCCGAACCATTTGCACTGCCAGAAATGCGGCGCATTGTCCGTGCAAATTTTCTATACCCAGCCAACGTCCGGACAGTATCCCTTGGTCTGCTCAAGGCCAAGCGACTTGCGGATGGTGACGAAGCAACCCTTGCCGCCATCATTGAGCAAATCCACGCCGGACAGCTAACCAAAAATGTACTGGCTGGGTTTTCTCACATCGTCGCTGAGAAACCTGAACTCATCAATCAGACAAATGTCTCGGTGCTTGATGTCTTGATGGACCGTCTCAATTTCAATGACGGTGGCCAAGTTGCATCACTTGCTCCCCATTTTGCTCGAAACGGCCAAACAGAACGGGCTGCACTTCTTTACAAAGTTGCGGCGGCATTTCCTCCCACCGCTAGCACCACGTTCTCCAAACTGATCACACAGGCAAAGCAACATTTCCAAGGCGACCAATTGCTGCTTCTGGGTGAAGCCATGTTCAAAGTAGCGTATGATCGCAATGCTGCTTTACCCTCTATATTGGCATTGCGTCTGGAGTGTCTGGATCCGGCAAAAGCAGCCGAACTCAGTGAACAGGAATTTGCGAGCGAACTACCGATCCATAACGCAAATCAAACCCGAATGCTGATCACAGGGACAGCGATCTTTTCAACATCAGGGAATTACGAACTCGCCACCAAGTGTTTGCTAACACTCCTGCGGCAACATGGTAAGCCCCTGATACCGAAGACTGCCGACCCACGTCAGTTCTATGTCACCCAAAGATCCACGCGGCCGTTCAAGGTGAGTCGCCAGAATTTGATTGACATTTTCCCTCAACCAGAATCTACGCCAGATCCCAGTCAGATAGCGTGGCTTGCGGAATCTGTCATGTCCGTCAACTCACTGCGCGCCGACAAGTCGGCTCTCGATGAAATCGTCTGTGAGACGTTACTGACTATCGCAAACCGGCAAATTCAACTTCACGACAACGAATCAGCGAAAGCGACCCTCACTTTGATCGATGACGAACTACTGGCAAACGCAAGGCAGCATGAGCCGCTGGCAATCGATCTTTTTCGGACAGTAGGCATGCTGAACCGCACCGTTCACCTGCAAAATCAAATGCAGGCGGATGGCCGCCTATCCTATGTTCGTTTTGGAGAATTGGTCAGAGACACCAACGCGCTGGAAGGAAAAGTTGAAGCGCAGGCAATGTTCAAAAAACTGGTGCTGTTGAGCATGGAGGACGACCTACTGAAGGCTGGCTCGGAGATCTCAATTGACGATCCAGAATTTTCCTCCACATTAGAAAAACTGCGAACGCAGGCGAACGCTGCGGAGGACGAGTTCAAAAAACGGACGAAAGCAGCTTCAGCCAGGAAAGCGAGAGTCACTGAGGAAACGCAGACGGACAAGACAATCAACGCCAAGGCGGGCGTTCCCAAACTACTCCCAGTCAGGCCTGGCCGAGTGATACGCGCGCTGCCGCTGAAAAAGCTGAAAAAGCCCTGACGCTGGAAAAGCCCTGACGCTGGAAAAGCCCTGACGCTGGAAAAGCACTGACGCTGGAAAAGCACTGACGCTGGAAAAGCACTGACGCTGGAAAAGCACTGA
>JAPKCI010000015.1 GCA_028823035.1 Rubripirellula sp. | reverse complement strand
GCTATTAGGCATCTGCCGTGCTGCTATTAGGCATCTGCCGTGCTGCTATTAGGCATCTGCCGTGCTGCTATTAGGCACCGGTGCAATGAAGGTCTTCGACGGCGCATAAAAAAAGCTCCCGGAAAGTACGTTGTCCTAGGGGGGCGGAGGACGACGCGCTTAAAATTCCGGGAGCCGGTGGATTGGAGTTCGAAAGAGAATTTGGCTTCCTTGCCGCGACTCATCGAACGCATTTCAGTACTTACGTGAATGCAATTTGCTCACATCCGTGTGATCAAACCGACAAACTGTCCGCAGCGATCAAGTGATCACCAATGCTGAACCTCGCAAGTCCCGAAAACCAAATGTCGTTCACTTGTCACCAAGCATTCGACATGAAGGGGAGGATAGGGACTTCCATTTCCAGCGGTCAAGGCGGATTTGCCACTGAATTCTTTATTTTTGCAACTGCCAGTTTCACGACAGAACAAATCCAGTTCAAGAGACTTTTGTGCAGAAGTGAAACCCAACCACTAAGAATCCATCAAACAGATAAATCAGTGGATTCTTCGTCGTTGCTCTGGCTGATCGCCGCTTGCAGCGATCGTGAAACGATGCGGTCGAATTCTTCACCCACGGCCGCCTCAGCGAGACCAACGCGAACCGGTGGCACCTGGTCGTCCGCCGATTTGATCCCAAGCGACGTGACCGAATGGCAAATTTGGTCACCACGCTGACGGGCGACATCCGCGTCAGCGCTGGGCATACAAATCAATAGCGTTGAATCATCAATCGCGCCAATTCGATCCACCGACCGCAACGGCATGCGCACAACTTGCAGTATGGAACGAATTGATGAATTCCCCAAACCCGGCGCACACATGACAACCATCAGATGCACCGAAACTGACTCTTGAGTACGACTCCGAACATCATTGAAGGACTTCTCCAACGACGTACGATTCGCAAGTGATGCAAAGACACCATTCCCTTCGATCGTGCGTAACACGAGTCCGTCAGATAAATCAGTTCCAGAGTCCAGATCATCCGCTGACAGAACCTCCGCGTTGGACGTCGAACGCTCCTCTGGACTCAATTCGATTAGAGTTGGTTTTTTACCTTGCATCCGGTGCCCACAGTTACGCCCCTCGCTCTTCGAGAAATACAAAGCATCGTCGGTGCGTTGAAGCCAACTCTCAACCGTCTCGTCTTCCATTAGGGTGGCGACACCTGCCGAGGCTGCAACTCGTAACGGTTGGCCCTCGAACTCGATCACTAATTGACCAATTGCAACCCTTGCCTTCTCTACTTTGATAGCAGCTTCACTAATGGGGCATTCATCAAGAATTATCGCGAATTCCTCGCCCCCAAATCGTGCCACCAAACCATACGGCTGAAGGTGGGAATGCAGAACATTGGCCACGACGCGGAGTACTTCATCACCAGCCCGGTGTCCGTATACATCGTTGAACTGCTTGAACAAATCAACATCCAGCAGAGCAAGGGTTCCTGCGGCGCCTGGGCCAGCCGCATGCCGGCTTTTCAGGTAGGCATCAAAGGCTCGACGATTGGGGACTTGCGTCAAAGCATCTGTCTCAGCACGACGCTCAGCTGATTCGATTTGCATGGTCTGCCGATGGATGCGATCTTTCGCACTCTGCAGCTGATCCTGCATCGACTCATTCGATTCAATCAGTTGGCTGACAGCTGCCAGCACCACCTCAGACGATGCGCCGTCACTACTCTCCTGAAGCTCGTCACTCACCGCCTGAACACGCGTTTGATGAGCGTCTACGTTTTCCTCCATGGTCGTCGCAAATTCACGCAATCGGCTTGCTACCTGCGTGAGTTGATCGCTCGTCATTTCGTCCGGATTGCGTTCCGCGCTCCGTAAATCGGCAGGGTCGTGGTAGAAGTCGGTATCAAAACCGGTCACTGCACATATGATCCATCCGCAGACAAGCCCGCAGCCAGCGCAGCTGAGCGTGATTGCCACGTCAAACCACATGATGCGTTATGCCCCTGATCAAGAGTGTACAAATGAAGCTGCCAAGGAACGCTATCAAAGACGACAGCCCCCGCGTCTAGGATGCTTATAGCTTGCAGCATGACACTGTCAAACAATCGCTGAGCACAAGTAATCGAATCATCACCCTACACCCAAGACCAAGGTTCGATATTCCGTGCAATCACCACATTCAGCATGTTTGGAGCCGTCTACTTCTGCGCATCAGTCAGATATTGAACGCTAGCATCTTGCGAACCACGCGACGCTCGCAATCGGACACACCGTAGCGATTGCACAACAAGGTTACCCAAACGCGGCATTATTTCAAATTCGCATAGGCACTAATCCACGAATGTGACATATTTGGAAATCGCACGGGCCGCCAACATGGTGGCAGCAGCAGGAAAAACGGTTGTGTCCCCGCTCACCAGCCAACCCAAATCCTTCACAACGGGAATCAAATCATGCTGAACACAGTCCAGCAAGAAATCGCAGAGGCAGCCAGCAATTTGCTCGCCAACAGCACCGTCCGTGAATTGCGTCAACTCAGGGTCGATGGCAACTCAGACCAACTGCATCTTAGTGGTCGGGTCAGGAGCTACTACCACAAGCAGTTGGCTCAAGAAACGGTGCGGCCTGTCGCCAGCGGCATGCAGATGGTCAACCGAGTCCGCGTCCTCGGCTAATCCACGTGACGAGTTAATCTTTGTCAGGCTCACCGACACTGGCTGCGTCAGAGCCATACATTGACTGAAACTCGTCTTCAGTCATGACCTCGACACCCAACTCATTTGCCTTGGTCAGCTTGCTGCCAGCCTTATCGCCAGCAACGAGAAAGTCAGTGTTCTTACTGATACTCGAAGAAGCCCGCCCACCGAGCGTTTCGATCATAGCTTTGATTTCATCTCGCTTAAATTTTTTCAGCGTTCCGGTAACCACCACTGATTTACCCGACAAGAGCAGTCCCTCTGCGGCCTCGTCAACTGGCTCGGTCAGATCGACACCAACCTCTTGAAACTGGTCAAAGGTACGTTTTCCGTATTCACTCAGACAAAAATGATGGACGCTTTCAGCAATCGCATCGCCAATTTCGTGGATCGCGGCAAGGTCCTCAACGTCTGCCTTCATGAGTGCGTCAATGGTTGGATATTCACACGCAATCAACTTAGAAACCCGTGGGCCCACATGACGAATTGAGATTGAGGCCAGAACTCGAGCGAGTCCACGTCCCCGGCTCTGATCAATTCCGTCGATCAGTTTGATCGCGTTTGCCTCGCCGACCTGCACGTCAATCAACTGCCCATCTTTTCCCTTGCGTTTTCGGATCCAATTCACGCTGGCGATCTGCTCAACAGTAAGGCGGTACAGATCGGCATAACTGCTAACCAGTCGCTCCGCCAACAGAACATCCACCAATTCATCTCCCAATCCATCAATGTCCATCCCAGGCCGACTGCCAAAATAGATCAACCGCTGCTTCAACTGGGCTGGGCAAGCTGGATTTGGGCAGCGAATGTAGACTCCGCCCGAGTCCCTTTCCAATGTCGTCTGGCATTCCGGACAGGCAACCGGAAATTCCCAGCGAGGCAGTTCGGTCTTTCGCTCGTGCTTTTCCACTCGGACAACCTTGGGAATGATCTTGCCCGCTTTTTCGACAACAACAACATCACCTTCGCGAACGTCCAACCTGTCGATCTCATCAGCATTGTGCAAGGAAGCCCGCGACACAGTGGTATCGGCGATCTCGACTGGCACAAGGTTGGCCACGGGAGTGATTGTTCCTGTTTTCCCTACTTGAACCGTGATCGTTTCCAACCGTGTCACAGCTTCGTACTTTTCGAACTTGTAAGCGATCAACCATCGTGGGCTCTTGCTCCGCATCCCAAGACGTTCTCGCTGTTTGAAGTCATTGACTTTGAACACGATTCCGTCCACCTCAAAGGGCAGGTCAGGCATTCCTTCTTCGAGCAACGCAACTGCTTTCATGACTTCATCGGCGTTTGGCAATAGTTGGACTTCGGGCGTCGGTGGGATCCCCATGGACCCAACCTCGACAAGAAACTCCATGTGGTTGGTCGCCTTCATGCCTATTGTTTCACCAACACCATGACAAAAAAAACGCAGACTTCGTTCGGCAGCAAGGGATGGATCCAGCAGGCGTATGGTGCCTGCAGTCACATTTCTTGTATTTTTGAATGGCTCGGATCCTGCCTTGATCTGACGAAGATTAAGGTCGGCGAGATCAGCATTCGTCATGTAGACCTCACCACGAACTTCAAGCACTTGTGGTGCGTGACCACCCACCATCTGCAGCGGCAGATCACGGATCGTTCTGATGTTGTGGGTAACATCGTCGCCAACCTCGCCATTCCCTCGCGTCAGTGCTAACACCATGCGGCCTTCGTCATACCGCACCGACGCTGCCACTCCATCGATTTTGAATTCCATTACCCACTCGATGGGCTCCCCCTCAAGCAGTTTTTCGGTCCGATCAAAGTAGGCTCTCAGATCCTCACGGCTATACGTATTGTCGATTGACAACATGGGAACCTGATGAGTTACTTGCACCAAATGCTCAACCGGTGCGTCGCCAATCCTCTGCGTGGGTGAATCGGGCGTCTGAAGGTCTGGATACTGTTCTTCAAGTTGCCGCAATTCCTGCAGCAACCGGTCGTATTCGAGGTCAGATACCGCTGGTGCCGCCTCGACGTAGTAGAGCCGATCGAGCCGCCTTATCTCACCTCGCAATTCTTCAACTCGTTGTGCAATCGATGACGCCATGGACCATTCAGATAGGAGGAGGTAAAGAACCGCGAGTAAGATTTTTCACGACTTGCCCTTTATATTCGCCTTTGTTTGGCTCGGAGGCAACGGACCTCGGCTCGACTGGATCACAGAAAACAGCAAGTCAGCGACCTCCGATTGCCAATTTCACAACCATGGCGGTACCTTGGTCTGATCGTATCAAAAACAAGTCCCGGTGGATTCCTTGAACAAAGACACCATTTCGATTCGAGGATGCCGCGTACACAACCTTCGGGATGTGGACGTCGACATCCCACGCGGAAAGCTGATTGCCATCTGTGGGCTATCCGGCAGCGGCAAAACCTCGTTGGCACTCGACACGCTCTATGCGGAAGGACAACGTTGTTACATCGAGAGTTTTTCGGCTTACACGCGGCAGTTTCTACAGCGTCTGGACAAACCGGACTGCGATCTGATCACTGGTATACCGCCAGCCATTGCCGTGACGCGGGCGGGCGGTTCAAAAACCAACCGCAGCACTGTCGGTACGGCGACCGAGATCGCTGATCACCTGCGTCTTCTGTTCGCCAAAGCAGCCAGCCTGTTCTGCTGCGGCTGTGGCAAACCGGTTCGTAGCGATGATCCAGCCACAATCGCAGAGGAAATGCAGCAACTTCCTGATGGAAGCCGCACCATGATTGGCTTTCAGGTCTGGTTACCGAGCCGGAAGGACGCCAGCGAAATCCTGCTGGGACTTCAGCAGGAGGGATACTTGCGGCTTGTCGCCGGTGGTGAAACCTTCCATCTTTCCGAAAGTGATCGCTCGCGTCTGGCCAAGAAAGTTGGCCGCAGGGGCACGGAGTGCATTGTCATTGTGGATCGAGTGACAGTTGATGCGGAACTGTCGAGACTGACGGAATCACTCGAAAACGCAATGGAAGAGGGAAACGGCCGCGCGGTGCTGCTGACCTCCTGCGAGGCGATCGAGCAGAATAGCGTTGTCGAAATTGACAAGCGAACGTGGATCAAACGAATCGTCAGTGAGGATCGACGCTGCGACGAGTGCAATATTGACTACCCCGATCCCGTTCCCCGCCTGTTCAATTTCAACAACCCACTAGGCGCCTGCCCGACCTGCGAAGGATTCGGAGACATCGTCGACATGGACATGAATCTCGTCGTCCCAGACAAGTCGGTATCGCTTGCTGAGGGTGCAATCGCCCCGTGGAACACACCTGCCTACGTACACGAATTGCACGAACTACTGGAACTGGCCGACGACTATAAAATCCCAGTTGATGTGCCATACCGCAAGCTCACTAAAAAACACCTGAAATTAATTCGGCATGGCGTACGCGAACGCAATTTCGGAGGCTTGGACGGTTTCTTTTCCTGGCTGGAAAGAAAAAAATACAAGATGCATGTCCGCATCTTTGCCTCGAGGTTTAGAAGCTATCGACCCTGCGAAGACTGCCGTGGACAGCGTTTCAAACCGGAAGCACTCGCTTACCGTCTAAGAGATCAGCACATCGCCGATGTGCTGACAATGCAAGCTGATCAGGCAGCAAATTTCTTCCACTCTTTGCAGTTGGAGCAGCGAGAATCTGAGATCGCAGCGGAACCAATCCGACAAATCACTGATCGCATCAGCTACCTGCAAGATGTTGGGCTCGGGTATCTGCAACTCGATCGCACACTGCGAACTCTCTCAGGTGGCGAAACGCAACGCGTCGCATTAACCTCGGCTCTGGGCAGCAGTCTGGTCAATATGCTTTATGTGCTGGACGAACCAACCGCGGGACTGCACCCTACCGATGTTGAGCGACTGTCACATGCAATTCTCGGCCTCAAGAATCGGGGGAACACCGTGATCGTGGTTGAACATGATGAAACGATGATTCAAATTGCTGACCACGTCATTGAAGTCGGCCCGGCTGCCGGCAACTCTGGTGGTCAGATCATGTTCGAAGGCACACCGGCAGAAATGCTGGCCGAAAAAAAGAGTCTGACAGGTCAGTTCCTGACCGGAGAGCGGGGCTGGACACTTCGAGACCGGGAGCCTCGCCAACCGCGGGAATTCATCACGCTCAAAGGAGCAACCGGGCACAACCTGAAAGACATCGATGTGGAGTTCCCACTAGGCTTGCTATGCCTCGTCACGGGCATCTCGGGCAGTGGCAAGAGTTCGCTGGTGCAGGACACACTCTATGGCGCCATCAGACAACACAAACATGGCGAGGCCGCAAAACCACTGCCGTTTAAGTCAATCACCGGGCTGAGTCAAATCGAAGACTGCATGCTAATCGATCAATCGCCCATCAGCCGAAGCCCTCGCAGCGCACCGGTAACCTATGTGAAAGCCTTTGATCCAATCCGCAAAGTATTTGCTGAAACGGTCGATGCCCGAACTCGAAATTATGGCCCCGGCCATTTCAGTTACAACAGCGTCAAAGGCCAGTGCCCTCACTGCGAAGGAGCTGGCGTTCTTCAGATTGACATGCAGTTTCTAGCTGATGTCTCAATGCAATGCCCGACCTGCCGAGGCACGAGATACCGTGAAGAGATCCTCAAGGTACGGTATCGCGACCGATCCATCGCTGACGTTCTGGACATGAGTATCCGTGAAGCCTCTTCATTTTTCCGCGGCTACGACAAAGTTCAGGAGCGGCTGAATCGCATGATCGCTGTCGGCCTCGAGTACATCAAACTGGGGCAGCCTGCGACGACGCTGTCCAGCGGAGAGGGCCAACGGCTTAAACTTGCGGCCTTTCTTGCCTCGGCCTCTCGGCGAAGAACGCTGTTCATTCTCGACGAACCAACGACCGGCTTGCACTTTGCCGATATCGTTCGCCTCGTCGACTGTTTTGACGCTCTGCTGGCAAACGGCCATGGACTGGTAATCGTCGAACACAATTCTCTGCTCATGCAAGCAGCCGACTACCTGATTGATTTGGGCCCGGGTGCCGCGGAATCAGGTGGTACGGTTGTGGCAACAGGAACGCCCAGACAGGTGTCCGAGTCAACCATCAGCCTGACGGGAGCAATTCTGCGAGAGCAATATGCAAGTTTCTAAGCCAAATACTGCAGCAACTTTCCGTCGCCCGAATCGATAAAAACACGAATTAGCGTTCTACCATGTTTTCTCGCCATGGCTGATCTTTCCAACAGAGCTATGATGGAAGAGATAAAGAAACGGACATACCCCGCTTTCTTCCCTCCCGAATTCCCATCATCAACGACTCTGGTGCCCACCTGCGGATCGCCGAGTCATTCTGTCCCTTGAAGTTGTCGAGTCATCGTGGCTGTTGATTGCAGATCTATCATTCTCGCCGTCCTTGCAGCCGGATTTCTGGTCGCCAACACCATCGTGGTTTTGAGTCAGGAAACAGCCACGCCACTCGATCCTCAACAAGTTGAGTTCTTCGAAGCCCACATTCGCCCCTTACTGATCGATCATTGCTATGAATGCCATTCACATGAGCATGGCGAGTCGAATGGCAAATTATATTTAGATTCCGCAGAAGCGATGCGACGGGGTGGAACGAAGGGTGCTGTCATTGCGCCGGGCAAGCCCGACCAAAGTCTTCTGATGCGAGTCGTCAACTACAGGGATAGAAATCTGCAAATGCCTCCGCAGGAAAAACTTTCTGCGACACAAATCGCGAAACTTCAGCAATGGATTGAGATGGGGGCCACCGACCCGAGACTCGCAACGGATCACAAAGAAAATGCTCCGAAAAACACCCCAAAATCCTCACCGCTAGAACGTGATCCAAAGACACACTGGGCCTTCAACCTGCCAGCGCGTCACCCCATTCCAATGAACCATCAAGCTGATGCTGATGACCCAATCGACCTGATTGCTGCGACGGCGGCCGAGGCAGCAGGCATCAAGCCCAATGCACGCGCCAACCGCGAAACCCTTGTCAAACGTCTGTACTTCGATCTTACCGGGCTGCCACCGAGCCACGCAGAGGCAAGGCAGTTTGCCGATTCCGCCCGCCCCGATTCCTACCAACGTTTGGTTGACCGCTTGCTGGCTACGCCAGACTTCGGGGAACGGCATGGCCGACATTGGCTGGACGTTGCCAGATACGCCGACACGGTCGGTTACGCACTGGGAGGAAAAGAACGGCGTTACAAAGGTAGCGAGCGATTTCGTGACTGGACGATACGGGCGTTTGCAAACGACATGCCCTATGACGAAATGGTGCGACACCAACTTTCGGCAGATCGCACAGATCCAAACAACGAAAATGGCAATTTGGATGCGATGGGATTTCTAACCCTCGGACGTCAGTTCCTGAATCCTCTCGACACCATCGATGATCGCATCGACGTCATCACACG
The DNA here is from genome assembly GCA_028823035.1 of Rubripirellula sp. Classification (GTDB taxonomy): domain Bacteria; phylum Planctomycetota; class Planctomycetia; order Pirellulales; family Pirellulaceae; genus Rubripirellula. Next base: position 42,001 of record JAPKCI010000015.1, on the reverse strand, counting down.
CGGATTGTTGGGGTTGACGGTCTCATGCGCCAGGTGCCACGACCACAAGTTCGACCCCATTCCAACTGAAGATTACTATGCGTTGGGAGGCATCATCGCCAGCAGCCAACGTCCCAAGGATGGCATCAGTCCCCTGATGCTTGAGGACAAACCCAATCCAATCGACAGCCCCGTGCTGATTCGCGGGCAAATCAGCAATCGAGGGCCAATCGCACCGAGGCAGTTTTTAACTGCGTTACGGGCCGACAACGAACCACGATTCACCGATGGCAGTGGACGACTGGAATTGGCCGAAAAAATTGCAACTGCCAACAACCCACTTACCGCTCGCGTCATGGTCAACAGAGTTTGGACGCACCTGATTGGTCGGCCCTTGGTCGATACCACCAGCGACTTCGGATTTCGAACAGCACCGCCAGCCATTCCCGCAGTGTTGGATAATCTGTCAGTCGAGTTCGCGAGCCATTGGAGCATCAAGAAACTCGTGCGTCGGATCGTTCTTTCAAAAATTTACCAACAGGCAGCAGGCGCGGACAAATCAACGCTGGAACGTGACCCGGACAATCGTCTGTTAGCTCGCGGCAATCGAAAACGTCGCGATTTTGAATCCCTGCGAGACTCCGTTCTTGCCGTATCGGAAACTCTGGATCGCTCCATGGGTGGGGCCCCCGTCGAAATCACGGCTGACATACCCACGCCGCGGCGCACCATCTATGCGATGATTGACCGCCAGAATCTACCAGCACTGTTTCGCACGTTTGACTTTGCAAGCCCCGATGCCCACTCACCGGGCCGCTATTTCACCACCGTGCCGCAACAGGCACTGTTCCTGATGAACAGCCCGCAAATGATCGTATTTTCTCGGGGTACGGCGGACGTAGTACGCCGTCAAACAACGCATGATTCAAACTCGCGATCGCTCGCCAAGGCAATGTTCATGCAAGTCCTGGGGCGTCTACCAGCAGAACACGAATGGGCTGCGGCCAGTGCTTTCCTGGAGCGACCACTCGGACAACCAGATGTTGACGTCGATCCCCGATCACTCTGGACTTACGGGACAGCGAACCTGGAGGGCGGCGAAGGCATTACCGAATTCCGCCCGCTAGCTTTCTATCGTGACAAGCGATGGCAGGTCGCGGAACAGTTTCCCACCAAGCCACCCTATGGCCACGCCTACCTCGGCAAGAACGGTGGCCATGCCCCCAATGATCCTAAACTGGCGGTGGTACGCCGTTACACTGCCCCAAAAGATGGAACGCTCACCCTGCGCGGACAAGTCAGCCACAGCAGCGACAAGGGTGACGGAGTGATCAGTTCCATCTGGATTGGCAAGCAACGAGTGTTTGAGTCCCGTCAGTTCAATCGCAAACAGAACCACGGACCTTACGAGACGACTCTACAGGCGGGTGACACGGTCGACCTGGTTGTCAGTTGCGCTGGCAACAGTTCGTATGACTCGTTTCAATGGACCGCGACACTCCAGTTGACTGATTCTGGCGGGCAACCAACAGAAACAGAGACAGAGACTCACTTCAGTGGGCCGTTCGAACAAGGCACCCAACAACCGTTGGATCGCCTTTCCCAGCTAGCACAAACGTTGATCCTCAGTAACGAATTTGCATTCATTGACTAGCACTCCCACCCCGATGACCGAAAAACAAACCAGCAGCACAACCTTTCTTGCCAAACCATCCACGATTCACAGTCGCCGGCAGACAATGCTCAGTCACAGTCATATGTCACGCACGCCCCGCCAACGCGTCATTCCATCATGTTGAACTCCTGCACTCCTAGTCGTCGAACCTTCCTGAAAACCTGCGGCACCGGCCTTGGTAGCGTTGCGTTAACCGACCTGCTGGCGCAGGAGCAAGTATCTGCGGGAGAGGTCCCACTCCATTTCCCGGCAAAGGCAAAACGCGTCATCCATCTGTTCATGAATGGTGGCCCCAGTCACGTTGACACCTTTGATCCCAAGGAAGCACTCGAAAAGTTTGACGGACAAACGGCACCCACCAAGAATCTACGTACGGAACGACCCACCGGAAATGTGCTCAAGTCTCCCTACAAATTCAAACAGTACGGTGAATCCGGCTTGCCAGTCAGTGAGATTTTTCCCCACACTGCTCAGCACATGGATGACATCTGCGTGATTCGTTCGATGCACGCTGACGTTCCCAACCATGAACCTTCACTGATGCTGATGAATACCGGTGAGTCACGCCTGGTACGTCCAAGCATGGGTTCATGGATCTCTTACGGATTGGGCACCGCCAACGCCAATTTGCCCTCGTTCGTTACCATGTGCCCCGGTGGCTACCCCATCAAGGAATCGCAAAACTGGCAAAATGCCTTTCTACCTGGCAAGTATCAAGCCACTTACATCAACACGAGCGGTAAACGGGTCGAGCAACTCATCGATCACATTCGCAACAACAGCGTCTCCAGTACGGATCAGCGTCAGCAACTCGACTTGTTACAGCAATTGAACCGCCATCACGCCAAGACACGTGGAGATGACCGACGTCTCGAATCCAGGATTGAATCATTCGAATTAGCTTATCGAATGCAAGATGAGGCATCTGAAGCATTCGACATACAACGCGAACCACTTGCGACGAGAGAAATGTATGGAAAAGGCGCGTTTGCGCGGCAAGCACTGATTGCACGTCGTCTGGTAGAACGCGGAGTCCGATTTGTTCAGCTTTACACCGGAGCCGGACAACCATGGGATAATCATGATGACCTGGCTGACAGACATCGCGATGTAGCGAAGGGTGTTGATCAGGCTATCGGAGCACTGCTAAACGATTTGAAACGAACCGGCATGTTGCATGAAACACTTGTGCTATGGGGAGGAGAGTTTGGCCGGACTCCCGTGGTTGAGATGCCCAAAGAAGGTTCAAACCAGGGTAAAATGAATGGGCGTGACCACAACCATTACGGCTTTACCTGTTGGATGGCGGGTGGCGGTGTAAAAGGAGGGCAGGCTGTCGGAGCAACCGATGAGCTTGGATTTCAGGCCGTAGAAAATCGTGTCCACGTACATGATCTGCATGCAACCATCCTGAGGTTGCTGGGATACGACCACGAACGCCTAACCTATCGTTACGCAGGCAGAGATTTTCGGCTGACTGATGTTCATGGCAAAGTGATCAAAGACATATTCAGTTAGTCCCTGCGATGGAATTGAAGCCAGTCGGTGCTGGCAAGCATGAGTTCTTCTTCGGAAAAGATGGCAGTACATCTGTTTTGGTGGCCGGCGCCGAAAAAGAGATACTGGACGAGCATCAGCTATGGGTATCAGCAGGTTCAGGCGGACCAGGGGGCTTGGCCGGTGTAATTAAGTATGGCGTTGCCCCGACGCCTAACGGATTCGTTGTCCGGACCGGGACACAGTTCTTCATGATCGGGCGTCCGTAACGTCGCCCGAAGAGGGCGTTGAAGTCCCAGCAAGTATTCCTCCACCACCCATGAACACGATGGGTGCCGTGCAGGTTGCTGCCAACAAACCTCATCATCAAGTGGACATATCCTGAATCGCGCTGCCGAAGATCATTTTCCGATTCTTCATCCAACCAACGTCGCCTGAGTTTGACGTGCCGCTAGCAACCTGATCTTGATGGGAACCGGGAGAGCAACTGCGTCGTCACCGGCCCCACTGGCAAGTTCTGCAGATTCATCGGCCGCATCGATCTCCGCGTCAGCAACATCCGACCAGCAGTCCGGATCCCCGTGCTCATACAGCACGGCGTCTTCTTCCGTAGGATCATGATCACAGCCCAAGGCATGATAAACCAGAGATGCCGCCGTCCGCACGTCAAAGTCCTGCTTCTTGGCCGGTTGCATCACGATGTACAGACCTTGGCGAGCACGTGTCATGGCAACGTACAGCAAGCAAAGCGCCTCGGTCATTCCGCCCGCAGCCTGTGCTCCAAATACACGCTGCCAGTGTCCGGTAAGGAAGTGCCAGGCTCGTTGATTGAGATACCGTGTCATTCCTTCAGGTGGATCGCCAATCTCTATTATGTCGGAGACGCAACTCCCGGATTTACGTGTCAGCGACCCGTCCAATTCCGGTAACACGACTGCATCAAACTCCAAACCCTTGGATTGGTGAACCGTCATCACTCGAACCGGTGCCATCTGCGGTCGTTCTATGCGTTTTTCGCGTACAAGGCGGACAAAGTCTCTTAGCCTTGGGGCTGACTGCAACTGATAGGTGAGCGCCAACCGATTCAATTGCTTTAGCCGCAACGTTTCCCTGTCATCACAAACAGGCGCCAGCACACTGGCAAGAAACTCAATCGCTTCGGCCAACCCACGTTCCTCCACGAGGTCTCGCACATAGTCAGGACCAAAGCCAGGAAGTTGTCCTAGCGGCGTTGACTTGGCGTGAAATTCCCATCGTCCGTCGCCCGGATGCTCAGCCATCATCAACGTCGACAAAATGGTCTCAACTGCAGCCGCGTCAGTCAAAGGATTCCCACCTTCCTGACTGACTTCAACACCAAGCTTCTCCAACATAAAAATCAGTTGGGCAACCCCTCGGTTGGTGCGTGTCAGAATCCCAATCGCCTTTCCCGGAGATTTTCGATTCAGATCTGCCGCGAGTTCCGCTGCACGCATGAAACAGGCCCGGAGTTTGGATTCACTGTCAGAGTTTTTCGGATTGACCGAGGTCATGACCTTTGCGTGCCCAGAAAGGCTCTTCTTGAAGGCAATGTGTTCGGGGAATCGCCTGCAGAAACGGTCCAACGCCGCAGCTTCGTAGGTTGACTTGTTAGTCGGGTCTGCCGCATCAGTGGCATGCATCATCGGATGACGCATCAGGTTTTTGAAGGTTTGATTAACCACATCGATCACGATCGGGCTACTACGATAACTTGTGTTCTGAACATCCTCGACAACATCGGGGATCTCATCAGCCACCGCATCAAATATCTCAGCCACACCCCCACGCCAGCCATAAATCGCTTGCTTCGTGTCCCCCACGCAAAAGAAAGACTGATCTACCTGTCGATCATCCTTGCTCTGATCACGGACAGCAGAGGGATCGGTAACCCTCATAACAAGCGGACGCAAAACCTGCCACTGAACGGGCGAGGTATCCTGAAATTCATCCAGCAGAACATGATTGATCGCGCCGTCCATACGATCCCCCAGCAACCGTTGATCGAGCGATCCAAATTGCGATGCAAGCCGAGTGGAAACATCCTCAAATCCAAGGACCCGGGCCGCCTGTTTCAATTCAATCACATTCTGATTATAGATTTCCAGTACGGTTCCGGTTGCAAGATTTTGACCTTTAAGCAATCCCAGCACCGAGGTCCTGACCGCACCATAGAGCACATCAAAAGCTTCGTTCAATTCATCGGGAAACGGAGACCGAGAGTATTTGACCTCCGTGTGAGTTCGTCGGGCTGCCGCGATATTGGCAACAAGGGTGTCATCAACCAGTGAGCTGAAACTGCGAGTTTCCAATTGTTCCGCCAATTTTTCCAACCGACTCTGAAGTCGTTTCTGAGGCAATTTGACCGACCGCATCGCAACAACCGCTTCGGCAATCGATTGCTCGCTGGGCGATTTCGGAGCAGAAAGTTTTTGCCACACCGTGATGCCGCACTGTCGTTGACCGCTATAGGCGGCATTCACGACCTGCAGCAATTCTCGTGCAATCGATCGACGATTCTCACCCTTACCAAGCATTGACAGCAAGGCAGTCATCTCTCCAAGATCAAGCGTTGCGATCATCGCATCAACCGCCTGCTCACGCATCCAGGCTTCCTCGATTTCATCGGTCATACGCCAAGCTGGTGGCAGTCCCAATTCGAACGAAAACGATCTCGCCAACTGGGAAAAAAGGCTATCGAGCGTACAAATCCGCAAACGATGTACGTTCCGCAACAACTTGTCGAATAACTGCAGGCATGCCGACCTCGGCAGTGTCGGCAAGCCCACTTGCTGACGCAAATCCTCCAATGCTTTCGGGTCGCTCTCGTTGGCTGCATGCGCAAGCGTCAGCAAGACTCGATCAAGGATTTCACCGGCGGCTTTTCGAGTGAACGTCGTAGCCAGGATCGATTCAGGTGGCGCCCCCTGCAACAGGATTCTCATCAATCGAGCAGTGAGACGATATGTCTTGCCTGTTCCCGCCGATGCGCGAACGACAGTGGGTAACAGCAACCCATCGGAAACCAACTGTTCGGGCGAACTGACGGCTTTGTCACACGTCGTCTCGGCGAACGCTTCGTTGGCCCCAACTATTTGATCATCCGCTATTTGATCATCAACTGGTTGCCTGTCAGGCTCAAGTTCTTTGCCCATTAACGCTTCTTGTTTAGGTTTTTCCGAAGACAATTCACTTTCACCAACATTCCCGGGATCATGTCCAGAATCAGTCATCACTGTGCCTCCGATGTCGAATTTTCGGTCTGATCCAACAAACGGCTGGCGACACCCGATTGCAAAATCATGTCGTAATCATCGAACTGCACTCGATCAGTCGTCGGTTCAAACTGTTCTGCCCAAATTCCGCGAATGCAATCGCGGATAATTTCGATCGCCTCAGCCATTTGTTCTTCCGTAAAATCGGCGACATTGATTTTAGTCTCTTCATCCTTCTCACTAATATTGAAATAGCCCAGTTCTACCGTGGACGGTTCCGACTCAATCCCCAGAAACGGCACCATCATGCGATACAGAGGCAACTGCAAATCAATCCACTGGTAACCATTCTCAGTTTTCTTCAAATGTTTTTTCTCGGGTCGATGACCATGTGTCTTGTAATCCAGAATTGCGTACTGCCCGGTTTGCGGGTGGTAGTCAATGCGATCGAATCGTCCCCGCAATCCCATTCTTTGGCCGTCAACGTCGATGCCAGCACCATCGGTTTCATTAACAGATGCCTCGGACGCATGAATGGTCCAACCTGCGGCAACCCGCGCTGCCTGCTGGCGTGCCACCGCCTTGAGCCGACGCTCGGCTTGTGCTATCTGCAGGGTTACTGCTGTTGATACTCCAGAACCGTAATGCTCACCGACGTATTCATGCAGATGTTGCAACAGGGCCGCCTCAATCTTCGCTCGATCAGCATCATCCCGGTCTGGCGATTCACCAAACGTCTCAAGGGCACCATGAACCATGTCACCAAACTGATTTGCTGCCAATTCACCCGTCGCGTCGTCCATCGGCTTGAGTTTCAACACATGACGCAAATAGAAGCGGTAGGGACAGTCCAGATAATCACGAAATGCCGTGACGCTCATCGTTCGGACCCGCCCTTTTTCACCCAGTTCTGGCAACACTGGAATGGGCAACTCGCCCCCTCCGATGATTCTGTCCCAATCATGCTGAACCACAGTTGGCTCTCGCTTTCCATCCAACAGATTGCGCACCCGCCGCGCTGCATTGGCTGGTTCAGTGGCAGCCAGCAAACGACTTGGAGGAGTCGGAGTTTGATCCGCCGCCCTGCGTCCCACGATAAACCGAATCGAATCACGCGATGACACCATGACATGCATTGCATACACATCGCGAGCATATCTTCGTTCATTGTCCGACATCCGAAGCTTGCTTCGTAATGCGCCGGGCAAGAACGGATCACTGGTCACCGCCCCAGGAACGAAAGGGTGATTCAGGCCGACCACAACCATCGCCGCAGAATCATCCAATGCAAGATCAAGCCACCCGAGGATTTTCACGGCATTCGCATTGGCCACATCCGATACTCGTGCATCGGCGAGACGGCCTGCCAGCATTTCAAGTGCAGCACCTCCCGTCATCATCAAGTCAAGATGGACGTTGAGCATGGAAAAACGCTGCGTCAAACGCTTGGCTGCTTCAACGGCACGTTCCGTCCGTGAGAGCAGCGTGCTAGTCAATTCCTGATCAGATTCCGGATCCCGAGTCGATTCACCTACCCGTACTGGGCCCTGGTCGTGATCCCGTTCCGTTTGCTTGCCCTTCGCACTGTCTTTGTCAGCATCACCGTAGACAACGTCCAACCAGGCTTCAATCACGACGCTCCAGTTCCCGATCGATTGCTCCGGTCCCATGAAGTCTGCAAGGCACCGGTTCACCCTTTCCAAAACCTGAGTCGCAAGCGGATAAGCATCCAGCGCCCTCGGCGAAAGAGTATCACGAGTCCGCACTGGATAGTGATTGGAAAGCAGACGGTCTATTTCCGTCAACCATTCAGAAGTACTGGTCTGATCCAATTGCCGCGTGAGGTACCGGGCGACATCCGCATGTCGGACAAAGGCAGCCAAGGATTGCCAAGTTCGTCTTTGCAGATATGTGGAAGCAAGATTCAGCAGACGCCCCACAGCTGTCTGTGCGATCGTCCATCCCAGATTGCGGCTGGTGGCCACACCACATCCCCGCAGTTCTATTTCAACCGGCCCCACCTGCGACTCGTCAGTAACCCCGACGCTGACCTGATCGACCGTAAACTTGTCCTCCAACAGTGCCAGCGATTCAGCAACTGCTGTCGCCTGGTCAGCAATATCACCAGCGCTGATCAAGTGTGCGTCGTGGATCGGCAAGTGATGTTCCAGCCAACCTTTGGTTTGCACGCAACCGAACTCATCAAATCGCCGCGACTCACTCTCCGGCGCTGCAACGAGAGAAATCAGTTCTTCGTCCTGGGACCTTAACATGGCAACAATCGCATCACTCAAATCACTGGTTCCCACCAACACCACTTTGCCCTCCGCGTGGCAACTGCCCTTCAATACCGCTTCGCGTCTCGCCCAGTGGGGATCACAAACACCCGCTTCGGAAAGCGACTGCAAATACTGTTCAAACAATCTGCTCAACAATTCCCAGCGCCGTCTTTCTGAATCGGTTTCGGTTGCATCAACAACACTGCCAAACGTCAGCTCATTCGCCGACAAATCCTCATGCAAACGCTTCATCGTCCCAGCAAGATCCAGCCACGGGCCAACAGTCTCAGAAGAAGGTATGACGGGAAACAAAGGTTTTAACTGTTCGGACTGCTGATTCCGCAGCACACCCGCCCATGCCAGAGTCTGCTCAATTTCCAGCGCGACTGGTAACTTGGGCGTGTGCAGACACTCTGCCAATTGACCAAGGGTGATGATACTCGGAACAGCGTAGTCCAGCTCATGTGATTCCATCTCGCCACGCAGCAACGCTTTAAAACGCTGAACGCCACGGGACGAGGGCAGGACACAAATCAGTCCACGCAAATCACAGCGAGAGTTTGCCGTGTAGCGTTCACGCAGCAGTACCGCTGAACGGGGCAACAAAGGCGCGTCCCAGCCCAAATAAACAGTTTCACAGGAAGTTGAAAAGAGTTTCACGTTGTTTCGGTCGCTCTTGATTCGAATGCTGTTGATTGGGATGGTTCAATTCAGGGTTGGCGATCACCAACCCTGATGGCCAAATCAGAATTAGCGTTAGGCCAGACTTAGTGACAGCCCAAAAAGGACCGCCGAGCGGGGGTCGGAAAAATAAAGGAAAAACGGAGAATCAAAATCCTGATCACGAAGTCTTAACTTCCGGTTTGACACGTTTGGTCAACCAAAGCCGATGTATCGCAGATTATGTCTCAGCACCAGTGACTTTGCCAAGCAAGCAGCAATATCCGTCTGTTCGAGGAGAAAGCAATTGGATCACGGAAATTGATCTGGTTTGGGAAAAGATACCGGCTGTACTGAATTTATCAGTGACCATGTGCCGATACCCCAAAATGTAGGTCTTTTTGGAATAGTGCATGCGCACGGAGGCGCATCAACATGATTCTTTTGATCGTAAAACTGATCAACAGCGCTCGACGGGCCATCGCCGGGCGAAAGTACCCTCACCAACTTGCCTGGGCAGTCGCCTTTGGCTTGTTATTGGGTGTCGTTCCACACGGCAACTTGCTTGCATTTGGACTCGTCATCCTGGTCCTTTCGCTAAAAATCAACCATGCCATGGCAGGCCTCACTGCGGTTATCGCGACGTTTCTGGCAGTCTATCTGGATCCCTACTCTCACGAGGTAGGGAACTTTGTTCTGACTCACCCGCAATTGAATCAAGCGGTGGCACTGGCTTGGACCCTGCCGTTGGTTCCATGGACCGACCTGAACAACACAGTCACCATGGGTAGTATTTTGATCGGCATGAGTGCACTGGCACCGATTTTCGTGATCACCTACCCGATTTTTCGTTTGCTGGCCCCATCTCAGGAAGCAACGGATGCCGATCGCAAGGATCCCATCGCTTCGCCAGAGCCCGCTCAAAACCAGACGGCCCACCAGGTCGTTTTAATCGATCATGGTCATACCGTTCCCAGCCGGCCGAATGCATCATCAAGAAGCCGTTGGGCGGCAGAACCAAGAGCCTTAAAACGAGGCACAACCGAGCCCGGATCGACGGTTGCAACTGAGCAAGCTGAACACCTTGATTTTATCGAGATCGAACCTGAACCGGACACAACTGACGATCCTCAAGTCGCGGTAGAAACCCGTATTGATGTGATTAGAATGACCGATGCTCGCCCCACCCAGAACGAACTGGCGGCCCGAACAGCTGATGCAATCGATCCGGAACCGATGGACGAAGCATTGAACTATCTGCTTCGCCAATTGCGTGACTCTCAGCAAAGGAAAGCGGCATGATACGCTGGCGTTTTGTACTGACACGAATTCTGATCATCGTTGCGGTTCTGGCGTTGCTACGTTGGGGCCTGGGACCAGTCGCACAATATTTGACAGTGCAGAGTCTCGAGTCGGTTACAGGTTCCAAGGTCGAAATCGCGGAGACGAAAGTTGGGTTATTCCCACCCAGCATTCATTTCTCCAAGGTGCAGATCGCCGATCCGCGAGATAAAAAAGAGATGCGAGACGCATTTCGAGCCGCCTCGATCGATCTTGTCATGGACGGCGATGCATTACTTCGTCGACGCTGGGTCGCAAAAGATGGCACCATCTCAGGTGTTGAAATCGGCGCCCGTCGTCAGAACAGTGGACAGATATCAAGACTGGACACAGAAGATACGACTGAGAACAACAGCAAAAGTTCAGTACTCAACCAGCTGATTGGAGTCACTGCCAATCGTCTCACGAATGAGGCGAGCGAGGTTCTCGTCGATCTGGAAACGGTAAAATGCAGCAATCAGATTCGATCGCATTGGGAGTCTGAGTACGACCGTTTGGTTCTCAGGGCAAAGAATCTGGAAGAGCAGATCCGCGGCGTACGAGATCAGGCAAGAGTGATCGAGAATCCACTGAGGGACCTGCCCCAACTGCAACGAACACTCGCTCAAGCACGCAGCGCGCGATCCGAACTAAACAGCGTTCACCGCGCAATTGAATCGCTGCCCATACGGCTACGAGCCGATCTGGTACGCCTCGAAAAGGCCAAGCAAATTGACCTTGCCAAAGTAGACCGATACGTACCCGGCGACTTTTCCTCAACGGGTGATTTCGGAATCCAGATGCTTGCCGAAGCGGTCCGGGACCAGATTCAACAGATTCGATCCTACCTGGACAGCGGAAGAAAACTGGCCAACTACACAGTTGTGGCGCCAGAGAGCATTCGCATTCGGGGAGTCGATCATGATCTGAACGCTCAGTCCTTGCCAGGTCTATTGGTGCGTCGCTGTGAAGTCAGCGGCGTCATGCGTGCAGACGGAAAACAGTACACCATGACGGGCATCCTGGAAAACCTGACACCAACGCCACAAATCCTGACCGAACCGACTCGCGTTGGTTTGCGTCTTGAGGGCCCAGAAGTCGTACGCGTGGAATACGTCCGAGATCGTCGGAACAATGCCAATGTTGACCTTCTGACATTGCACTGGCCACAGATGGATGCCAAACCGATGCACATCGGCAAAGAGGGAGAAACCTCGATCGCAATCAGTGGAGGCGAACGTGAACTCTGGGTTCAGGTCAGAGCCGATGGCGATTTTCTTGAGGGTCGACTTGTCAGCAAGCAGACTGGCGTATCGATGGAACTTGAGGCTCCCGAACAACTCGCAGATTCCGCTGCCGCAAAGTCTTTGCGTGATAGTTTCTCGTACGTGAATCGCATTGAAATGGATGCCCATTTCACAGGTACATGGAAGGATCTCGACCTGAACCTGTCCTCCAATTTGGGGCAAGTACTTCGTCGAGCCAGTGAGGATGCGATCGCTCAACAGATCTCGGAATCGAAGCGGCAACTTAAGGCTACCATTCAACAGGAGCATGCTGAGCAAACCATTGCCTTGCAACAGTGGTTGGGGTCGCGGCAAAACAAAGCTCAGTCTCTTCTTGCCAACGCAGAAAAGTTCATCGATGAAATGAGTCGCAAAGTGCAGGATGAAGTGGGCGATGCTGACGCCTATCTCGGCAAACTTCGTGGGGCGATTCGAGGCAAACTGCGGTAGGCGTCGAAAACAGCCAACCGTCACAACCGCACAACTCAGAACGGAAAATGATGCTCGTCATTTTCCCCCAGTTTCAATGGCTCTGCCTGCAGGACTGCTGACATCGCAATCGCACCATAGACGTGCGGAAACAGGACGCCACCGCGAGAGGGCTCCCAACGTAAAGTTTCGCCCAAACCACTGCCATCAATGCTAACCAACATCAGGTCTGCGCGGCCCGAGAAATAGCGGCGCACCGTTTCCTTGACCTGATCGCCCGTCGAAAGATGAATGAACCCATCCTCGAGGTCAATCCCGAACCCTCGAAAGATGCCTGCGGTGAGAGCCTGCTGCCAATCCTCGCAGGAGACCACTTTGTAAAGTGACTGCCCCATGGCTTAAAATCCTATTGCCGTTGACTGACTGTAATAAAGCGAGTTCAACTGTGCGTCAGTCATCATGCGGCAACACTAAAGTCATCCGCATGAAACTCTGATCCGTTCACAGGAAAAGGTACGTAGCACGATACCAAGTGCACTCCAGAAACCAAGCCCGCGGCAACCGATTCGCGCAAACAGCCAAAGCTCGATCCAAGCAGGGATGCGTCCTGATGCATTTCGATCCGCGAGTCACGAGCGTCTGCACCTCTTGCGTCACTCAGTTCGGGGCTCGCGCGCCCACAACTTCCTGACGAAAAAATCAGACTGACGTTGATGTGCATAGGGATGCCCTGCCGCACCGTGCCCCGCGCCAGGCACGATCAACTGGACAAAATCCTTGTTGGCCCTTACAAGTGCATCCACCACTTGCATGGTGCTGGCCGGATCCACATTCCGGTCAAGCTCTCCCCAGATGAGCATCAAATCACCTTGCAGCCGATGCGCCTGAGTGACGTTGGACTGTTCTTTATAATGGGGGCCGATCGGCCATCCCATCCATTGCTCATTCCACCAAATTTTATCAACACGATTGTCGTGGCATCCGCAATCAGCGACAGCCGCATGATAAAAGTCTCCGTGAGCGAGGAGCGCTCTCATTGCACTTTGGCCACCAGCTGAACCACCCCAGATGCCAACTCTTTGCAGATCCATTTCGGGCCGTTGCCGTGCTGCAGCCCGGATCCATGCAATGCGATCTGGAAACCCACTGTCACCCAGGTTCTGCCAACAAACATCGTGAAATGTCTTGCTGCGGTTACTCGTTCCCATTCCATCAATTTTGACCACGATGAATCCAAGTTCTGCCATTGCATACAGCCCACTGTGCAAGCCAAACGACTTGGGGACAAAAGAAGAATGTGGTCCAGCGTAAATGTGCTCGAGTACAGGATACTTCTGTTTTGGGTCGAAGCTGGTCGGGCGAATGACAATCCCATGTATATCGGTCTTGCCATCTCTGCCCTTGGCAACAAATCGCTCAGGCGGTTGCCAGCCAGTGCGTTTGAGCTCTGTCATGTCGGCCCGCTCAAGTACACAAATCTGTTCACCAGTCGTGACATCCCGCAACACAGTCACCGTCGGCATGTCCACTCGCGAATAGCGATCCAACAAGTACTTTTTGCTGGGTGAATATTCCCATGAATGATCACCATCCCCGCCAGTCAAACGCAACCTTTCCCCGGTATCAAGATCGACACGAATCAGATGCGTGAAATAAGGATCTTGCCCCGAATCGATCCCCGATACTTCCAAATCAATTTGTCGAGATACCTCGTCGAGGCGTTCCACTCTTCTGACCACCCATTTCCCGGACGTCAACGGCCTCTTCACCGATCCATCGCGACCATCAAGCAGGTACAAGTGATTCCACCCACTCCGCTCGCTCATCCAGATCATCTCATTGGTTGCATTGAGGCGACGCAAATAGGATTTACTGGAATAGCAAATGAACGTATCGGACTTCTCGTCGATCGTCAGTCGTGGCTTCGCCGACACAGCATCTACCGTGACCAATGACAAACGTTGATGCCCACGTTCATTGTAAAGAAAGGAAAACGAACGACTGTCCGGTGTCCATGCCAGATCACGAGTGCTGTAAGGATTATCGAAATCAGCATTGTCGATTACCCTTGGCTGCCATTCCTGTACAAGCGAAAACAGAACTGGACGCTGTTGATCGATACGGTCCCCGGGCTTCGCGTAGGGCAGAGTCAATAGACGGGAATGAATCGAATCTCGGGGTGCCGATTCAATGATATTGATCGAACGTCGCAACCCTGGCTTCATACGCATCGCAGCAAAATGTCTGGAATCTGGTGACCACCAAATCTGCCCCTGATAAGTATTTTCCGCGGATCCATCGTTGGTCAGCCTGCGTTCCTTGCCTGTCGCCAGATCGCTCAACCACAAATCCGCGTCTCGCGCCGTCACAGACCACTTCTGGTCAGGTGAACGATTCGGGCCGCCGCGACGACTTGAGCGGTGCTGCGGTTTGGCGACCGTTTCAGGAGGATCTGTTTTTTCATCAATGATCGCCAATTCGTCTGACAACGAAGCGACAAAGACGGCAACACTTTGTTCCGAACGATCTTTCAGCACCCATGCGTGGCCCACAAATGTCATTACGGTCCGAGTCTCGCCAGACTTGACGGAGCCATACTCTTGCAGACCTCCGTTTGATCTGACCCAGAAAACCTTGAGGGTTTTCCCTAGCTGATTCTCAAAGCGAATCGGGGTCCTGTCGCCCCCGTCACGACTTCGGACCAACCGCTTCTCAGCGGGCAGTCCCGCTCGCGAACTGGAGCTTTCAGACTTTTCCTCTGCGACCAATTTTCCGTCCGGAAGGGTAAGCTCCCATGAGCGTCCCGCGTATCGGAAATTGCAACTCTTGGCATCAGGGGAAAAAACAGGATCCGAAAGATTCAGATTCTTGGCATTAACTTCGCGTCCAAGTTCTTTGGCGAGAGCTTTGCCGACGTGAACATGATCAAACGCAGCAGCCCGCGTGCCGCTATCGACATCGACCATTATGTATTCATGGGAATCAACACCAGTTTGAATCCGATACCAGAGCTTACGATCGCCATCAAACCAATTCGGCTTTACCGAATCCCGAAAGACACGATTCCGCATTCTGGCCGAGTATGTCCCCGACCGCTCGTAATCTGCTTTTCTTCCCTGCCCCCAAGCACCTGAATCAAAACAGATGGTCATCAGGCTACATACTGCAAAACAGGCAATCAGTTGTCGCAAATGGAGGTTGGATGGGTGTAGAAACATTTGAACGGTCGCTCAGGAAACACAATTTAATCAGGAATCATCTCTGCACACCGTAACCAACCATGATATCACAGTGGCCATTGCCTGCCGTAGCAAGCCAAAAACGAACGAGGAAGAGAGCAGGGCAGAGCATTGCAGTGAAAGACAGTCTAGTGGGTATCGACGACCACACCATTCGCGAACATGAACTGGGTCACACCACGAGCTCCGCTCGGAAGCTGCCCTGTCAGCGTGACTTCTTCCACAGGATACTTCACCGGGTTAAAGCGGTGGCTACTGCGTTTGTCAGCAAACACTCGCTGAGGCAAAACCAACGTTTCATTAGCGTGAAGTGGTGCATCGCGAAACAGCAGGTATTGACCGTTGATCTCTATCGAAAACTTGGGGATCGCATAATCCGCCAAGTTTTGGAACAGAATCACCTCGGTCATCAAGGCTCCCGCACCATCTGCCGTCTCAACGGGCTGCCGCCCCAAGCTCACTGCGACAGGCAGTTCAGGCCCACCAACGCTTTCGGGAAAGACGGCGTAAACAGAAAGCCCAGCAGCCACCATGAGTGCGAGACTGATGCACAATCCCCGGCGTGACAACTGCAAACTGGGTGCAATGCCGCGTGACTCGGCTCCGGTCTTCGAATTGGTCGAATCAGTCATGAGTTTTGTTGGCAATACTTAACGAAAGTACAGAAGTGCCCCCGCGGGCAATGCATCGGACAGGAAACCAAGTTACCATCACACATCAGGATCTGATACGACGACTCGCCACGCCGCACCATGTTCTTGGCAACATCCCCATGACCAGAGAGCCGCATCCAATTTCCAAACTTCCCGGCAAACTGCCGCAAGGTTCTGGCCTACAGCGAAGATCTGCAGCCGTCCTTACTTTGCACCGACCAGCAGGCAAGGCAACAGGTCATTGGGAAAGTCAAACGATGCGTGATTTCTGGCTGACAGAATCCGCCTTGAACTACATCTGGCAACCGCCGCCACAGCATCTTGGTGCACCGCAACTATCGCCTCCGCCAGCGACAGGCAAGCTTGATTTACTTTTGACCGCCGGAGCAGCTGGGATACTAAAGACACGCTGCAAGTCAGCGTTCCCGCAACTGGGGCAGCCGTTTTCTTCGCCAATTGAACGGACGAGAACTTCTACAACAATGTCGCAGGATTTGCACTCAAATTCGTAAAGGGGCATGATTCACCTTGTGAAGTTTCCACATATTTATCAGTCACGTAATATTCTGGCCTGCGTTCAGGGAATCCCTATTATCGCACGCCCATTGGATTTTGAAAACAATGAAGTTACCGCCTCTGACACGTGAGCAAGTCCGGAATGTCGATCGGGTAGCAATCAACGACTACGGAATGCCGGGCATTTTGCTCATGGAAAATGCCGGTCGGGTAGCTGCTGAGATCATTCACCAGTTTTCGCCTCCCGGGTTGATCGAAATCTTGTGCGGTGGGGGAAACAATGCTGGCGACGGCTACGTGATCGCCAGGCATTTGCAAATTTTCGGCCGTGACATCCAGCTGACTTGTGTCGTTCCGCTCAGCAAACTGCAGGGTGACGCCCAAACCAATGCATACACAGCCCAGCAAGCTGGAATTCCCATGCGATTAATTGACGACCGCGGTATGGATTCCGAGCCGCACGCCTTGGAAATCACTGCCTCGTCAGTGGTGGATGCGTTACTGGGAACGGGGTCTCGTGGCCCACTACGCGGCCATTACTCAAATCTCGTTTCCATGGCGAATGCTCACCCGGGGATGCGATTTGCAATCGACATCCCCACCGGCCTTGACTGTGATACCGGTGAGGCTTCCGATCCGACCTTCCATGCGGACCACACGATCACCTTCGTAGCGACCAAAGTCGGATTCCAAAAAAACAACGCCGAGAAATTTGTCGGCGTTGTTCATGAAGTTGACATCGGAGTCCCTGTCAAATTACTACAAACGCTCACCGCATGGAAACCTGCTCAGGGAAGCCGAGACTGATTGACGACAGGAAACTCACCTGCCAGCCCCTCAACCATGTAAGCGAGGAGGTCAGCTTTCTCCTGATCGGTTAAATTCAAGACCTTCATCTTATCGCTCAGCCATGGATTCTTGTGTCCGCCTTTGCTGTACCACTCAACAACTTCCTCAAGTGTTCGCTGACTGCCGTCATGCATGTAGGGTGGTGACAAGGCAACGTTGCGAAGTGTCGGTGTTTTGAAAGCGCCGCGGTCCTTCTCAACTTCGGTGACGACAAAACGCCCCAAATCAGGCTCTTTCGCCGTCATGCCGACACCGAGATTGTGGTATTGCTCATCTGTGAAATTGGCACCTGCATGACAAGCGGCGCAGTTGGCTTTTCCTGCAAACAACACCATGCCCCTCTGAGCCGACTCACTCATCGGTGATTTGGCAACTGCCTCTTTCAGAACTGTATACTTGGCTTTCAGTTCAGGTTCCTCATCGAGGAACTCCAAATCGTCAGCAAACACCTTTTCAAATTTGCTGATAGCGTCGTAGGCATCCGACGGTGCCGGTCCAGTGACGATTGCTCTTTCGAAAGTGGCAATCGCTTTACCGACATTATCAATCGTGACTCCATCCTTGAAGATGACATCGAACTGCTTTTTGTAGCCGGGGATAGCCTCCAATGTCTCGACACAATCTGGATGCGTGTTGCCCATTTCAATCGAATTCGCGACCGGCCCCACAGCCTGCTCTTCAAGCGTAGCGGCTCTTCCATCCCAAAACTGTCCTTTGCTGAGAATTCGGTTATACGAAATCGGTGAATTGCGTCCTCCCTGTTGACCTTGGACGCCAATTCCGAATGCCGTTTCAGCGCCGTAACCCTGCATCGGGTCATGACAGGATGCACACGAAATGGTGTTGTCCGAAGACAGTCGTTCGTCAAAGTAAAGCTGTCTCCCTAGTTCAATTTTGGCGCGTGTCATCGGATTATTTTCAGGGATGAACACATTGGCAGCGCCAGCTTCCAAACCCACCGGAAGTTTGACCTTCAATGTCGTGTGATTGGCTGGGTCACTCAGCCATGCATCCAGCACCTCAGCGGTCAGGAGCCCTGCTCCAGGCACACCCGAGGTCAACTCGGGATCACCAAGAACCACCTCGTCATCGGAGCCAACAGGTGGCGGGACGGCAAAGGACTGAGTACCGCAAAAAACAGTCGCGAGGAGCGACAGAACCGCAAAAATTCTCATTCTTGAACTCTTCTTAGGTGAGCACTCAAACTGAGTTCGGGTGGGGTAGTTAAAGTACGTCCTCGAAAAGCGGATTGAGCATCAACGAGGCGATGACGAAGTATAGTCAAAGAAACAGTGGGTGGGTGTGTCACAATCGCAGTTGCAGTTAGGAATGTTCCATCAACAGCTTCACTATTCTGCGTCCGGTGACACTCATCGGCAACTCCGCCATTTCGGCCAAACTGACATAACGCCACGGTTTCCCGGGTGCCTGCTTTGTATCCAGCAACTCCCCAGTGTGAACATGTAGTGAAATACGGTACTTGGTTACCGCATGCCTGATCTTTGTTAACCGAATACCGGGCTGGATGTTCACACCCACTTCCGCGGAAAGTTGCTTGGCTGCGGCGTTGACGCTGGCGTAAGAAGTATCAGTGGTCCTGGGGAAGTCCCAGAGCCCTGCCCACCGTCCTCCTGCGGGTAAGGGACGGACCAGGTAGCACCGATCTGTGATTTCCCCGGCCTTGCGACACCCAGATGAAGGCTTCACGATCACCACGGCGAACTCCGTTCGATCCTCATAGAGGACACGAGTAACCTTTCCGGGAATTTCCTCTTCCACACCGGTCTGATACGCCTGACATGCGCCCGCTACCGGACATTGGCCGCAGGCAGGCTTCTTTGGCGTGCAAATTAACGCACCAAGTTCCATGGCGGCCTGATTGAAAGTCCCGGAATCTTTCCGCGGCAACATTGCCTCGGCAACCTGCCACAACAAACGCGTATTTGGCGTTTCAGACGGCGTACCCCGCAATGAGATCCAACGACTGAATACACGTTGCGTATTTCCTTCAAGAATCGGCTGCCTTTGCCCTGAGGAGATCGAAAGGATTGCGCCTGCCGTGTAGCGTCCAATTCCCGGCAACGCGAGCACCTGATCAAAGTCAAGCGGAAACACCCCGTCGTACTCTGCCACAATCAGTCTGGCGGCGGAATGCAAGGAACGCGCCCGCCGGTAATATCCCAACCCCTCCCAGTGCGTGAGTAGTTTCTGCTCATCGGTAGCAGCCAGTTCTGCAACCGTGGGAAACGATGCCATGAACCTCTCGTAGTAGGGCAAGACCGTTGCAACTTGCGTCTGCTGCAGCATGATCTCACTGATCCAAACTCGATAAGGAGTCGAATCACGACGCCACGGCAGGTCTCTGGCGTTCTTGGCAAACCACGCCAACAAACTTCGTCGTACACGGGCTCGCCACTTGGCTTGCTGCCAGACGTCATCATGCTCAGGAAGTAGCACGGCGTTCTTGATTGCGTCCGACCTGCTCAATTTTCCTCTAACCGTTTCAAACGCACCTTGACTCGAAGCAACTTACCCGCGCGTAGGTAACGAATTTCCACTTCATCGCCCGCGCTGTGTCGGTTGACTGCGGACTGCAGGTCTTTGAAGGATCCGATGTCAGATCCGCCGACGCCAACGACGACATCCCCAAATAACAATCCTGCTTCAAAAGCCGCTGTATTTTCGTGCACAACGTTGATCCTGCAGATCTGTTCACCCGGGTAACACGAAACTCCAAGAAAACCACCCTGACGATACTGAATTTCCAGTCCCGCCAACCTCGTCCTGATTTTCTCGACAGCATCAGCCTCAATGCCTGTCCCCATCAACGTCAGTGAAGTTCTGATTGGCAGTTGCGAAATGATCTCTCCTTGCTGCGCAGTCAAGGCAACATACCGAATATCAAGGGATTCGATTCGCGACATCGCTGCCAATGAAGAGAAAACCTCATCCGCGACACCAGCTTCGGCATCAGTCATCGCAATGGCTTCGAGTCTTGGCATTTTGACAACATTGCTGAGCACATCGCCGCGTAGAGCCTTTCCCGTAACACGGACGTGGGAAGCATCATCAATCCACTCCAGCCACTGGAGAGTTTTCACATCACCGCTCCATGTGTTCCCGATTTCAACGATGTTCAACATATTCTGTGAAGCCGCGATTGAAAAATATCGCTCACCAATGAAGACACCGGCAGCGGTGAGCACACGAGCGGCCTGCTCAGACCGCAATTCACGAACTTCTTCCATCGCTGACCTGGCTGCCAGAGCTCGGCGGCCCACGGACTTGGATGCCATTGCTTGAAGCATGTGCCATGCCCCACCGTCCTCAGCCGGCGCAAAAGACAGGGCAAACCCCGAAATCACCACAATCGAACGCTCAATCACCTCCAAGTCACCAACATCCATCGCCGCCGCCAGTTCAGGAAGGATTGCCGGCCCCATTTTCTTCAATTCCTGGCTGGCTTTCTGGCGACGCAAGAAATGCTCATGCCCCAGCTGAGAAACCCAGTACGCGACGTCCTTCGGCGGAGTGGATTCAGAATGTTTCAATGCCGCTTCGTCGGGCGAGCTACCGCCATCGGGCAGACCAATCGGAGGCGACTGGCCATGCGAATATTGCTGCCCGCCAAGCGGGAAAAGGCCCACAATCAAGGAGAGAACAACTATCGAAGCGAACAAAGGTAGACGCATTAGCAAGTCGCCCAAAGTGAATGTGCTGACAGGCCTTGATCGGCCTGCAAATCAACCCCGACAAACAAACATCATCGGGAAACCAAATGTAAAACCCAAACCAAGCGAAGGAATGCCTCCTGTACGAACCCAAGGCTGCCGCATCCGCCAGCGTTCCTATCTCCGTTGTCAGCTGCAGTATAGCGGACACAGCAAATCAGCTAATAGCGAATCTTACACGAGCGGATGTTGTATCTCAGATGTCTCAACGTGAAGGGGGATGCGTAAAACACAAAAACCGCTAATTCAAGGGAATCGAGCCACGTTGGCGAAGCTCAGATGTCAAAAAACCGGAGAGAACGGCTCTTTTTACGATCATCCCATTGGGCCGCGGCGCTAGATTTGGGCCGCGGCACTAAATCTGGGCTGCGTCGCTAAATCCTCCAAACGCTCTCTCTGATCGAGCAAGGGCCCACTTGGAGTCAGTCGTAGCGAAGCCCCATCCGGACTGCAGGCACGCACTCGAATGGGTATCAATCAACTCGCGATCGTCACGAGCACCTGCCCCGTCGCCACTTGATCACCAACCGCAACCAGAATGTCAGCGATGGTACCGTCAACGGAAGAGGCAACTTCCATTTCCATTTTCATCGCCTCGAGGATTAATATCGCTTCCCCTGCTCGGACTCTCGCACCCTTTTGCACCAACTGCTTGAACACCGTACCTGGCATTTGCGACCTGACCTCGATTTCATCAGCGGCCACGACGCTTGTCTGAGCTGGCGTGCCACCGGCTGCCTGAGGTTTGATCCCAACACGATAGACATTTCCATCAACGGTCACCATATTGCCTTCGAAGGCCATGAAAACGTCTTCACCGTTGACGGTGACCACATATTCGGCGGGACCTTGTTGTGCCACTGCGGGCATTGGCGGACTGGCCTGTGACTTGTCAATTTTGCGAACACCTACATCGGCATCGCCTTTCAAGAACCGAATTCCCTTTTCTCTGCAGGCCGCAGTAATAAAGATATTCTCGTCAGTGGTTTCCAGACCTTCGGCTTCGAGCATTTTTTTTGCAGCATCAATGCCTTTGCTCGGATCCTCATCGTTCAACTCAAGCACAGGCCGTGTCGTCGGTTCCAGCCCCAACTGTTCGCGAGCAAGTTCGACCACACTCTCGTCCGGGCGCACAGGCGTTTTGCCGAAGTAACCAAGGACCATCTTCCCGTAGGGCTCAGCGATCTTCTTCCACGGTCCGAGCATCACATTGTTGAACGCCTGCTGGAAGTAGAACTGGGACACAGGCGTGACGGAGGTTCCAAAGCCACCTTTACGCACAACATCGCTCATCGCAAGGATAATTTCAGGATACTTGTCCATGATGTTATTGTCCCGCAGCATCTGGGTATTAGCGGTCAATGCGCCACCCGGCATAGGGCTCCAGGGAATCAACGGTTCCACTGCCGTCGCTTCAGGCGGCAGGAAATAGTCACTCATGCAATCCTTGAATACTTCCTCTGCCTCACGAACTTTCTCAACATCGATATCCAACTCAAAGTCAGTACCACGCAGAGCGTGCCACATGACCAGAATATCGGGCTGGCAGGTGCCTCCGGAGCAGGGCGCCATCGACAAGTCGATAGCATCTGCACCAGCATCCAACGCCGCCTTGTTGGCAAGCACACTGACTCCGGCTGTTTCGTGTGTATGAAAATGAATGAAGGTACCGGCGGGCAACATTTTCCGAGCTTCGCGAATCGTTTCGTACACTTTTGAAGGTACCGCTGTTCCGGAAGCATCCTTAAAACAAACGGCATCAAAGGGGATGTCCGCATCGAGGATCTGCTGCAGTGTCGAGGTATAAAAAGCAGCGTCATGTGCACCGGAACATCCTGGCGGCAGTTCCATCAACGTGACACAAACCTGATGCTTGAGCCCAGCCTCAACGATACATTTCCCGCTGTAGACAAGATTATTGACATCGTTCAAGGCATCAAAATTGCGAATCGTCGTCATGCCATGCTTTTTAAAAAGCTGAGCATGCAGTTTGACAATATCGCTGGACTGCGAATCCAACCCGACTACATTGACGCCTCGCGCCAAGGTCTGCAGATTCGCATCAGGCCCCGCTGTTTCGCGAAACGCATCCATCATTTCAAATGCATCTTCGTTGCAATAAAAATACAACGACTGAAAACGTGCTCCCCCGCCAGCCTCAAACCAGCTGATTCCGGCATCGCGGGCTGCTGCAACCGCAGGCAGGAAATCGGGTGTGAATACGCGTGCTCCAAAAACGGACTGGAAGCCGTCTCGGAACGCGGTGCACATGAACTGGACTTTCTTTTTCGCCACGGTTCAAATTCTTCCGAAGGTGTCTGTAAAAAGGGCTTGGATCAGGACAAATGTCAGGTCAAAACGGACCACAGGACGCCTGCGGCGATTGCCGAACCGACAACCCCCGCCACGTTGGGCGCCATCGCGTGCATCAATAAAAAATTATGCGGATCCTCCTGCTGTCCAACCATCTGCACGACGCGTGCAGAGTCAGGCACTGCAGAAACACCGGCCGCACCTACAAGTGGATTGATTTTTTCGGTTAAGAACAGATTCATTAACTTGGCGAACAGCACTCCCCCCGCCGTTGCAATCGCAAATGCCAAAGCACCGAGTCCAAAAATCCCGAGGGACTCCTTCGTCAGGAACGTGTCCGCCTGAGTGCTGGCGCCGACCGCAAACCCGAGCAGAATCGTCACGATGTCGATCATCGCGGTTCGCGCTGTTCGTGCCAACCGCTCGGTCACCAGGCTCTCCTTCAAGAGGTTTCCGAAGAAGAGCATTCCTAACAGTACGACTGCGCCAGGGGCAATCAGGGTCGAAATCAGAAACGCAGCGACCGGGAAGATCATTTTCTCCCGCTTGGAAACATCTCGTGGCGGTTTCATCCGGATCAAACGTTCTTCGCGACTGGTCAACAATCGCATGATCGGTGGCTGGATGACAGGAACCAGTGCCATGTAGGAGTAAGCAGCGATTGCAATCGGCCCCAGAAGCTCAGGTGCCAGTTTGGATGCAAGGAAAATCGCAGTGGGTCCATCGGCTCCGCCAATGATACCGATCGCCCCAGCCTGAGCTGGCGAAAAATCGAGCCAAAGTGCGCCAAGAAAGGTCAGGAACACACCAATTTGCGCCGCCGCTCCCAACAATACCAACTTGGGATTGGAAAGCATCGTAGAGAAATCAGTCATCGCCCCGATACCGAGGAAAATCAGTGGTGGGTAAACACCCCGACTCACGCCGAAATATAGGTAGTGTAATACGCTGCCTTCATCATAAACACTCAGCGCCATCCCCTCGGAGACCGGGATATTCCCAACGATCGCGCCCATTCCGATCGGCACCAATAGCAATGGCTCATAGTCCTTGGTGATCGCGAGAACGATGAACACGATCCCGATCAGGATCATGATCGCGTTGCCGAACTGCATCGAAGCAAAACCGGTCGTGTCAAAGAAATCAGTGAGAATTTCCATCAGCTCTATCGTGGCCTAAATGCCAAATGCTCCTGCTATTGAGGGTTCAGCTACTTTGCTCTGACGAATGTTGCGAATCCAGCTGCCGCTGAAACTCGGTGTGAAGCACGAAACCGATAGCTGCCAACACCGCATTGTCATCAGCCACTTGACTCTCGTGATGAGCGTGATGCGCCACAGGCTCATCCACCTCCGGCCAAATGACAGCCAACTTGTTAAGCAGATGCGGCAAGGCGGCAATGAACAAGCTGATGAAGATCAACGCACTGAAGACAATCATCAATCCCACAAGTGCAACGACCAGTCCATTCGCCAGCGATCCGGAACCGGCTCCGGACTGATCCCGGAGCATCGGCACCACCTGTCCCAGTAGCGTCGGCCCTGTTTGTTCCAGAAGCATTGGCATTGCGTACATGCAGTCGGCGGATGTTGACGGGAAGGTTTCAAGCAGAAATACAGGCGAACCGACACAGTTTGGATGCCAGTCGGATCAGTTCAGAAAATCAAGTGCTGACTGTCACGAACTCGCACCCCGTTGACCGTATACCGTGCTCGGCAGGTCAGTGGATTCCGAAGAATTTGCTCTGACGACCTCCGCAAAGCGGAGCGTCTGACAATCTGTCGGCACGGTGGCAATTCACGACAATTCTGCCATGCCACAACGTGTCTTCCTCCGCATTGTTGAGAAGCAGCAGTCACGTGCGAGGAAAGGATATCGCATCGAGCCGTTTTCTTCACCCCCCGACGGCAAATTGCACGTCTAAAAGTTGTCGATATCGCCGGTCGCAAGTTTTCGATTTCCGTCAAACATCTTCGATTGAGGGAACCTCAAAACCTTTGTTGTTGGGGTCCTTCAGCAATGCATTGGCAGCATCGGCGTGATCCCCCGTGTGACGCTCTGTCTCAGGGTCAAAGGTCAGCCAAGGCCCGACGGTGTAGTCAGCTTTATCCTCTGGAATCCCCACACCATCACGCATCACTTCATGTAATTTCAAGAAATGCTCCGCAGCATCAGCATTATCACCAAACTTCGCAGCTTTGGCGTTGAACGGCACTTTTTCACCAAGTCGATACGAATTGTTCATCAGATGTCCCATGACGCAGCCATAGTGGGCATCGGTGACGTTCCCGTTCGCCATGCTCGGATCACCGGCTCGGATCGCAGCAATGAACGCTCCCCAGTTGCCGCCAGGAGTGACTTTGCCCTGTGGCAACTTTAGCGGCTCTGCCTTGGAAGCCCCGGGGCGGAGAATTTTGTAGTTGCCTTCACCGGTGATTTTACTTCCATCTTCCAAATAGTATTCGTTGAAAACTTGCCGCTGATACTTGTCATAATTCACGTTCCGAACATTGAACAAGACCATTTGCCCATTCGGGTACTCGGCTAGCCCGAACATTGTGTTGGGAGTCTCGCCCTGGTCGTCCCACTGGAAACGGCCACCGATCGCCATCACTCGAACCGGATGGGTCTGGTCCTTGTCCAGTGCCCATCGAGCGACATCAAGTTGATGTGTTCCCTGATTGTTCAGGTCACCATTTCCGGTTTTCCAGAACCAATGCCAGTCGTACGGATGATAGTTGGCGTGATAGTCGCTGATAACGGCAGGGCCTTTCCAGAGATCCCAGTCCAGTTTGGCCGGGGGTGGTCCAACCGGTTCGTGTCCGATACCACCTCGTGGCTTGCAACAATAGCCGTAAGAAATCTTTAGCCGGGGCAAATCTCCGTTCTGCAAAGCCTCATGTAATCCGGCAATCCCGGCGCTGCTTCGGCGTTGTGTACCATGCTGAATGACGACCCCATATTTTTCCTGTGCTGCAACTGCAATCCGCCCCTCACGGACATCGTGGCTCATAGGTTTCTCGACATAAACATGCTTGCCGGCCTGGGCTCCCCAGATCGTCATCAGCGAGTGCCAATGATTGGGTGTTGCGATGGAAATCGCGTCGACAGACTTGTCATCGAGTGCTTCACGAACATCACTGATCCCCTTCGTCGTGAATTTTCCCTCCGTCCGTTTTTCGAGGCTCTGCATCCCCTTTGCAAGGATATCGGCGTCGGGGTCGATGACATAAGCAACCTCAACGTTGTCCTGTCCAAGCCAACCGCCCAAATGGCTCTGCCCCCGCCCGTTCAGACCGGCAACAGCGATTCTCACGCGGTTGCTGGCGCCATCGACGGCCCCGGAAGCTCGCGTTCCTGTGAGCAGAAGGGAACCTCCCACAGCTGATGAAGTCGCCAGAAAGTCACGCCGGTTGGTTTTCGACATGGGATATCTCACTCGGAAGACGGGGAACGATCAAAATGTTAATGAGCGTATTCTACCGGAAGCGAAACGCTCTGGGGGGAAACATCTGGACTCTATGCCTCGTCATCCGCCAAACCGAGTTTGGTCAACCAGCGGCGGGAAGTGCCGCCATGGGCTGAGTTACGTTGCCGATACTCCCGCTGTACGTACTCTAACTGCAGTTCCAGTTCAGTTTTCTTCTCCAAAACGTCCTGGCGGTCCCGTGACAGCTTGGCCCGTTCCAGAGAAGCCTCGATCTCTCCCTCGCGAAACTTTTCTTGCCAGTCCACTTGGAGTTTTTGCAATTTTTCCCGCTCCTGCTGGATCAATTCATCCGCATCCAGAATGTCGGCGATCGCCAACGCCCCGATTGCGGTCCCATCGGAACGCGTCTCGGACTGCTGATCGAGCAGGTTCCGCAATTCAACGATTTCCTGATCGCGACATTCAATCTCCGACCTCAATCGTTCAATAAAGGTTTCGGGAGTATCTTTGCTGGTTTGGAATTCCGAATGAAGTGAAGACGCAAACTGATCGGCATCAAATGTACCCTCCTCCATTTGTAGCAAGATCAGTTTTTTCCGTTCCTCCCACGACAACATCTCGCTTGCTTCCAGGGAATCCTTGGGGGTCGTTTCCTGAACCCGAGAACTTGCAATTCTGGCGGCAAGTTCGTCATTCTGTGTATGCAGTTCGGCGTTGGCGGCGTCGAGTTCGAGGACAGATTCCTGCAACCGATGGCACTCACGCTCCCATTCAATGGGGTCCCCATCAACCCGGTTGCCCCGAACTTCATTAGTCGTGGCGTCGAAGAATGTGCGGACATCAGCCAGTTCCGCTAGTAATTCATTCAACAGGTGTGTATTGGATTGCACCGCATCAATAACGGATCGCTCCTCATGAGCGTGCTCGTTTCGGGCTTGCCTTACGTCTTTCAAGTGAATGCCTAACGCCGTGAATTTTTTGATTTATCCGCTAAAACTAGGGGTCATCACTGCCCAAACCCCATCTCGCCTGCCCAAACCTCATTCCGCCTGCCCAAAACCTTTCGGGAAAACCCCGTTTTTCATGACAAATCAACCTTAGTGCCGAGGGCAAAACCCCAGACAAAAGTTTCTTCATCATGATCAGCCCGGAGGACAATCTGCCAGAATCGAGTCTATCCGTGGAACGGAGACCCCAAACATGACACAATGTGAAACCGTGCAAGCCCTCGGATCGGTTTAACCGGTCGAGTCATTTGCGGCAGCACGATTCCATCCCAGGCTCATGTAATGCCTAGGTCGCATTAGCAGACGAGTCAAAACAGAATCATGGCGAAAAAGAAATCCACGACCACTGGGACGTCCGGAAGTCGCGAAGAAAAACGCTTCGATTTCGAGGAATCACTCGGCGAGGTTGAGGGCATCGTCAGCCAGTTGGAAAGCGGTGAACTGGGACTGACAGCATCACTGCAGAAATACGAACAGGGAATTCGGGAACTGAAACAATGCCAAGGACTGCTCGATGCAGCTGAACAAAAGATCAGCCAAATTTCCGGTTTTGACGCTGATGGGAATCCTGTCACCTCGTCAATGAACACCAGTTCAGCAGAATCCGACGGCCCAACAAAACGGAAAAAAGCAGGTATTAAGAAGAAATCAGCCGCGTCCGAATCCAACACCAACCCGTCGCGAGCGGCAAATCAGGCAGATAGTTCTGAGAGTATCGTGGACGACTCGCCCGGCCTCTTCTAAACTTCTGTACACTCGGAATTTTTGCAACAGCAGCGATTAAAACCGTGCAAACACCCTCTACCTCGCCAAGATCTGATTTGGATTGCGGCTTTGACGATCTCCGCCCCACCATCGAACGGGCCCTCCGAGAATCCTGCAATTTTGGCGACGGCTGCCCTGAACGCCTCTCGGCAGCGATGTCCTACGCACTCATGGCTCCCGGCAAACGGCTTCGTCCAGCGTTGGTGATGATGGCAGCTGAATGTTGTGGTGGTTCGGTTGAGGATGCAATTCCCGCTGCTGTCGCAGTCGAGATGATCCACGCCTACTCATTAATCCATGACGATTTACCGGCAATGGATGATGATGATCTTCGCCGGGGACGGCCAACCGTTCATATTGAATTTGACGAAGCGACCGCAATTCTGGCCGGAGACGCCCTGCTGACGGAGGCCTTCTGCCATCTCAGCCAGCACGTAAATCCGCCTGAAAAAGCCATTGAAGCGATCCGAGCCCTCTCCATCGCTGGGGGAGCCTCGCAATTGGTCGGTGGGCAGGCCGACGATCTTGCTGCAGAAAAAGCCTCCCATCCCCTGGAATCGACAGCAATTGTTGCTAACGGTTGCCAGACTGACAGAATAAAAAATACCGAGGCCAGCTTGTTACACCTCGAGTCTATCCATCGGCGTAAGACAGGAGCATTGTTTTCGGTGTCACTCGATTTGGGTGCGATCATGGTCGACGCCACCGCTGAGCAGCGGAAGGTGCTGAAAAGTTACTCCCAGTCGATAGGGCTAGCGTTCCAAGTTGTGGACGATCTACTTGATTACACAGCCGAAGCAAGCACACTGGGAAAACGTACAGGGAAAGACGCCGATCGAGGAAAATTGACTTATCCGGGCCTGTTGGGCTTGGAAAGTGCCCGTCAGAAAGCGCAGGAACTGATCGAGTCAGCAAAGCGCGATGCCGCTGTTTTCGGAGATTCAGGTCGACGTCTAGGACTGTTAGCAGAATTTGTATTGGAGCGAACACATTGAGTAACACAACCGCCAGCAGCGATCATCACCCGCTTGGAGATCATCCGCTTCTGGCCAGTCTTGACGACGCGACACCGCTTCGGGATTTCTCACTGCAGCAGTTGGAAAAGACAGCTACCGAAATACGTGATGTCCTCTGTAATCTGCTAGCAACACGCACGGCGCACTTCGCGTCGAACTTGGGCGTGGTCGAGCTTTGTCTGGCTCTGCACAGCGAATTCGATTTCCGACATGATCGTTTGATTTGGGACACCGGGCATCAGGTCTACCCTCACAAACTTGTGACGGGTCGATACAAGGATTTTGCCGGGATACGAACCAGTGGTGGCTTGATGGGTTACCCCAACCCGGGCGAAAGCGTCTACGACCTGTTCATGACGGGTCATGCGGGTTGCAGCGTCAGCACGGCCGTAGGCCTACGGAGCGGCGACATCATTGGTCAGCAGGCAGAACGCCGAACTGTCGCCGTCATCGGCGACGGAGCATTCCCCAGTGGGATCGTCTTTGAAGCGTTGAATAACGCCGGCGAACTAGGCGATGACCTGACAATCGTACTGAACGACAACAAGATGTCGATCTGCCATCGGGTAGGGGCTGTTGCCAGCTACCTCGACCGACTCCGTTCCAACCCATTCTACACGGGGCTGAAAAGCGAGGTGGTGCGTCTTTTAGATCATGTCCCCATGTTCGGTGACCCCACCGAACGATTCCTTGCCCAGATGAAAGAGGGCGTCAAAGCAGGACTGCTCGGCGGCATGCTGTTCGAAGAACTCAACATACGGTACATCGGCCCCATCGATGGCCACGACATTCCCCTGACGCGCAAGTACCTTGCAATGGCCAAAGAAACCAAGGGCCCCGTGCTCTTGCATGTGGTCACTGAGAAAGGTCATGGCTACAAGCCCGCCTCAGAAGATCCCGTGTTCTTCCATACACCACCAATATTCACGGACGACAACGGCAACCCAATCACGCAAAAGAGCGAGGGACTTCCCCCTTACACACTGCACGCTCGGGAAGCGATTCGCAAACAAATGGCAGCCAACCCGCGTGTGACAATCATCACAGCCGCAATGTGCCAGGGCAACAAACTGGAACCCGTTCGTGAAGAATATCCCGACAGATTCTTTGATGTAGGAATTTGCGAATCGCATGCCGTTGCCTTTGCTGCAGGCCAATGCAAGACCGGCTTGCGTCCGATTGTTGATATCTACAGCACATTCCTGCAACGAAGTTACGATCAGATCTTTCAGGAAGTAACGCTTCAGGATCTGCCGGTGGTTTTCATGCTGGACCGTGCAGGTTTGACCGGCCCCGATGGCCCCACCCACCACGGCCTGTTTGACGTGGGATACATGAGACTGTTCCCAAATATGGCGTGCATGGCCCCCGGCTACGCAGCCGAATTAGAACTGATGCTCAATGCAGCACTGGCCCATGATCACCCCAGCAGCATCCGTTACCCGAAAGCTTCTGCTCTGCAACTCGAACACACGCCCGAGCCTGTTGAAATCGGAAAGAGCGAAACCATTAGCGCAGGGCGTGATGGCACAATCATCGCCTACGGTGCCATGCTAGATCAGGCCATCGCAGCGGCTGAGTTGCTGAGGGATGAACTTGACGTCGGTGTGATCAATGCTCGATTTGTCAAACCCATGGACATCGACATGGTCCGCCAGACACTGGTTGATGGGAATTTCGTCGTAACCTTGGAGGAAGGTGCCAGGATGGGCGGCTTCGGCTCTGCATTCATCGAATGTGCAGTCGCCGAGCAACTTGACACGCGATTAATTAAAGTGATCGCATTGCCCGACGAGTTCATCGAACATGGTGATCGGAGCGACTTGCTCGACAAGCACGGTCTGAGCGTCGATAAAATTGCCCAGTCATGCCGCGACTCTGTCACCTCGAACGTTCGTTGATACGCAGTTCACAGTGAATCTGCAAACAGGGCTTGGGACAGAATCACGCTTCTGGCAACTCGGGATTGCAGTATGCTAGAGAAAGCGTCTTTAACTCTGCATTGAACTTTCAGCCTAGCATTGATTGGGAATCGATCTGATGTCCGCCGAACCGGGCCATTCATGGATACGCGATCAATCCGGAAAACCAAAAGTGGTCGTACTGGGCGTACCTGACCGCGAGCGGGTACGGGCTACCTTGGAGCGTTTGCGACCAGCCATTTCCGACCATGCCGAGATTTTGGCGGAAGATCTGGATTTCAAGTACGACTTCTCGCAGTCAAAGCCAGACCTTGTGATTGTACTGGGAGGCGACGGTTCAATCCTGCAGACGGTTCGTCAGATGGGAGCCAGACAATCAGCAGTCCTGGGCGTGAATTGCGGGCGTCTCGGCTTCCTCGCTGCTTTGTCACCGGATGATTTCCTGAATGTTTGGCCCGATGTCTCACGGGGTGCATTCAAAGTGGTCGATTACCTGATGCTGCAAACCAGCATCATTCGCGAGGGTCGCGTGATCGCCCAGCAACTTGCCTTGAACGAAGCAGCTATTCTGGGAGGTCCGCCCTACCGCATTCTGGACATCGATCTCTATGCTGATGGTGCATTGGCGACCCGGTATCGGTGTGACGGGCTGATCGTTGCCACGCCCATCGGCTCAACGGCTCATAATCTTTCGGCTGGCGGCCCTATTCTTCGCCGTCACTTGCAAGCCATTGTGATTTCACCCATCAGCCCTCACACGTTGACCTACCGGCCATTGGTAGACTCAGCCGATACTGTTTTGGAACTCACTGTCACCGAGCCAAATGAATCGACCAGCATCGTCGTCGATGGCCGCATCCTCGGCCGTTTTCTACCCGGTGATCGCGTCCGAATTGAGCGTGCGGAACAGACATTTCGAAT
The DNA here is from genome assembly GCA_028823035.1 of Rubripirellula sp. Lineage (GTDB taxonomy): Bacteria > Planctomycetota > Planctomycetia > Pirellulales > Pirellulaceae > Rubripirellula. The sequence continues at coordinate 9,281 of JAPKCI010000015.1, read as the reverse complement.
GCTATCAGTCAAAGGCCACGACGATTACCGTGCCCTGCGGGACAAACTGGGCTGGGGCGGATCAGTACCGCCAAAACGATCTTCTCTATAAAGAAAAGCTGCAAGAGTGATCTCCAACAGACATTCTCTCTTGCCCTGACTGGATCAATCTGCCAAGTTCACGGGGTCGTGAAACTCACCCCGTTTGCCGTGTACGGAGACCGCAATCGTGAATCGTCTTTTTGCCGCTGCTACTGTGATCTTGGCCTTCAACTGCCTGTCTGCAAGTGCCGAGGATTCCACTGGCGACGAGGCACAGAAATACCTGCTGCGTTACCATCTTAACGCTGGACAGAACCTGCACTACGAAGTCACCCATGTGGCCAAGACCAAAACAAGAATTCGTGGTGCAGAAGAGATATCGCAAGTTCACACTGTCAGTCAACGACATTGGGAGGTCTTCACTGCCAATGATTCAGAAATGACGTTCAATCATGTTGTCGATGCGGTTGAAATGACGCAACAGCAGGGCGATGCAGAAGAGATTCGCTGGGACAGTGAGAGCGGTGAAAAACCTCCCGCTCTTTTCAAGCGTGTATCTGATCAGATCGGCAACACTATCTCAACCATCACGATCTCCCCTCGGGGCGATGAAACCAAACGGGAAAACAACGTGGGCACTAAGGCGTCCCTGGGAATGGGCACGTTGGCAGTTGCCTTTCCCGAAAAACCGGTCGCCCTTGGTGAATCATGGTCCATCCCACGCAATGTCAAGGCACGCAAAGAAAACGGTGAGATCAAGGTCATCAAAATTCGTGAACTTTATACATTGAAAAAAGTCAAAACGGGTGTCGCTACTCTTTCTGTTCGAAGCCAACCGCTGACCCCATTGAATGAAGAGTCAATACGAGCGCAGGTTGTTCAGCAAATGAGCAATGGTGAAATTCGCTTTGATCTCGACAATGGCTACATGCTCAGTAAACAACTTGACTGGGATGAGACAATTGTCGGCTTTCAGGGAGCCAACAGCCTGATGGAATACCGAGCCAGATTCAGCGAAAAAATGGTTGATGGGGTACAAAGAACTGCGCGACGGTGACACCCTGACGCAACGTCGACGTCAAACAGAATTCGTCTCGCCTGCTGATGGATTGTCAGTCTTCCTGCCAGACACAGACAATACGACTACGACTGCGACGATCTGAAATATTGCGACTCCCCACGGAGGCACGCTGCGGATCTGGAAAAACACATTTCGCAGCCAAGTCGGTTCCCGCTCTTGCTGCCGCCGGATGATGTCTCCTAGAGAGGCCAAAGTTGGCCGCCAATTCGCGGTATTTTCCCAACCGTTTCGAGCCCTTCTCCATCCGGTCGGTGCTATCGAAACCAGTTGCCCCCTTTGCATCTGGGTCAACCGAATCCCTTGCGGCCCATCATCAACCCATGCCTTTGGAAGAGTGTGATCCGCGTTCTCAACAGGCGGAATCGGTGGCTCCAAATCGGCAGATCGGTCGACCAGCACCACATTGTCACTGTTTGCTGCGTTGCGAGATTTGGGTGCCTCCGCTTTAGGCCATGCCTGAACAAGCAGCCAGAAACTGGTAATCAAAACTAGCAAGGAAATATGCTTGCTCAGCCAATGCTTCAGCCAGTGAAGATCGTCTGGGCACAAGTAAAAAAAGTTCATGCCTGATGACAACTGCACACGATGGTCCAATGCCCAGAAAAACAACAGCTATTCGCCACAAGATGTTTGTTTGAAACACTTTAGAGAGAACGGACGACCGCTGTCTGCAAGCCACGTGTTGTCTTTTCACCTCACGTCGCGGCGGGTGATGGTGACTGCCGGCAACACTTGTGTCGTAAGCAATCCGCAAAACCGGAACATTGTATTGTCGGACACGCCCTTAAGTTGAAAATAGCTACCAATCGCAACCAGTGAACGAGGTAGGTTACTTTCAGTGGCAGCCTTTGTCAGACGCGGATTTCTCGCGGCAACCGACCGCACCGGTTCTATAAAAACCTCTTCAAGCTGAACTATGACGACCATCACGACTCAACTCGAAGATGTCTTTCACGCGGAGGTTCTCCCCGCTCTCCCCCACAGCGCGATCACCCTTCTGCAACTGTCACAAAACCCTGATTCAGGTCCAGCTGAATTCACCAAGCCAATCGAGGCCGATCCTGGACTCATGGGTCAGGTCCTCAAGTTCGTCAACAGTTCCTATTTCGGATTCAGTCGTGAAATCATGAGCGTTCAGCAGGGGCTGACACTTGTGGGAACGCGGGCAGTCACGAATTTCGCTTTGTGGAATGCAGTGTTCAGCGTGATGCCGAACCCGAAATTCGGTCCGTTCGACCTGAAATCACTTTGGCAGGATTCACTGCGGCGAGCTCTCTTCGCCAGAGAATTGGGACGCAGCATGCGTCTCAAAAACGCCGAGGATCTTTTTGCGGGTGCCTTGCTGCAAGACATGGCGATTCCACTGCTGCTGAAAGAGTTGCCTGAACAATACGAAATCCTTGTGACACGACGTGCCAAAGAAGGCCGCCGACTCAGCGGGTTGGAGAAAGAGCTTTTTGGCTGGGATCATGCCGATGCGTCAGCGATGCTGGCCCAACAATGGAATCTGCCAGACGAGTTCGTCACACTCATCGCACAACACACCAAGTTGGAAGAGCTTCTCGAGGGCGGTCCAGAAGACCGCGGATCTGCCTGTGTGGCACTTGCCTCACTGCTACCCGCCTGCACCGATGAGGGCTGGGATGAGTACGAGATGTTTACCAATGGTTACAGCAAGCTGACACAAAATCCTCTGGCCGAACTGCAGACGGCATTTGAAAAGGTAGACACTGACACCATGGAATTTGCGCCCATTCTGCGTCTACCTCTGCCCAAGCGGACGTTGATCGAGTACCTGCAAATCGACACCCCGTAATCAGTCGACGACTCGGGGAATGCACCGTGGCTCCGCGGACACCTCGCAAAGCACGTTTCAGCCGCGACCGCCTTCACAGCACGTCTCGCAAATCGTGTGACATCTTTCACACTGCAACTTGCCGCGAATCTCGATCAGCGTCTGGCCCTGACAAACCGGACAAACTCTCAACCCGTCAGCACCTTTACTGCAAGCGGCTTCTACCCGTTTTTCTTGACTGGTCTTCTGTTCGCTCATTTTGAACCACTTCGTACAGTGTCCTGACATGGTCATGGTGGTGTGCTGAAACACAACACATCGCTTCCTTCAATCTGCTGCGGTCAAAATCAAAACTCGGCGCGAAACCGAGCGATATCATCGCGGCGTCCCATGACGATCACAATATCGCCGACAGTAAAAGCATCTGCAGAATCAGGATTGAATCGCAACTCACCTGCCGCCTCTCTCACGGCAACGACTAACAGGTAGTGACAGCAGTGAGCCCCGTCTGTTCAATACTCATGCCAACCAGCTTACTTGATTGTGTTCCTGGTTACTTCATCGATATCAAAATCCCGGTTACTTCCTTCATCAACCAGCTTGATCAAATGAGCGGTGGAAAGGCGGGTAACCATGCGTCCCATCTGCCTCGCTCCTACGACGGTAGGCATGACGATGGCATACGCACCTGCCTGAAGAAGTTTCTTCTCGGCGCTCTCCCGTTCCGCTCTTGCGATGATGCGGATATCAGGGTTCAAGTCTCTCGCGGTCAGGGTAATGAACACACTCTCAGCGTCGTTGCGGAACGTGTTGACCAAGGTATTTGCGTACTTCAACCCGGCACCGGCAAGCGTTTCTTCTTCTGTCGCGTCACCACAGACGCATAACAATCCGTCCACGAGAGCATCGGCGATTGCATCAGGTTCCTGATCAATCACAACAATCTCCACCCCTTGGGCGTCCAACTATTCAGCGAGTTTTCGCCCCAGCCGCACAGGATCATGTGACCACGCAACCGCAAAACCTCCTTTGTCATGCGACGCCTTCCCAGTACATTTTCCAACTCTCCCTCGACAATCAATTGAAAGAGACCGCCAAAGGTATAGACCGAGGCAGAAATCCCAACCAAGATAACCGCAACCGTAAGGGGCTGAACGCGTGGCGACAACTGGGACGTCTTTCCGTAACCAACCGTCGAGATAGTGATCACCACCATCCAGACAGCCGAGACTCAGACAGCCGAGACCCAGTCATATCCACTGACAAAACAGTAACCAGGAATGGCAAAAGCAAAAACGGCAGCAAGAACAAATCCACCCCGTCGAATTCGTTCCAGCGGTGTTCGCTTTTCGCGTTACCAGTGAGCCAATGTTTGCGACACGTGTCGCCAGCTGACAGTAACCGTCAACTGCGACAATTCGAACTGAAGATCGCAATCGAGATACACGGTATGCTTATGCACACTGTCTGTTGCAGGCATGTACCTGAGCGCCTATGCAGAATTGGCTACCGCAAACCGGCAAGAACCCTGACCAAGATCCCTGACCAAGATCAAAAAAAATACCTGCTATGCAGCAGGTATTCTCTTTTTCATAAATCACATAACGCCGGGGATTCGCTGGGAACACCTGTGAATCCGTAGCGGGATACTGCAACAACAATCACTTGTGTGAAGTGTGACAAGCTTTGCAGTTGGCAGCTTTTTTCAACATGCCACCCGCTTTTGCATCACCCGCAACCGCAGCTTGGCTGGCCTTGACCAAAGCTCCCGTCAGCTTTTTCCAACTTTCTTCGTCACCCTTTTTTGGCTTATTCTTACTAAGTGCAACCATCATTGCGTGCAATTCTTTTTTCTCTTCATCCGATGCATCGCCACTGGCAACCTTTTTCAGCAAAGGTCCCTTCATCGCTTTTTTCATAACATCTTTGGTTTTGAATTTGGGCGCTGCATCATCTTCAGCAGCCTTCGCGGGAATAGCAACGAGACAAACCAGAACCAGAATGCTCGACAACACGGCAACGACTTTTGAGGACATAAGTGAACTCTTGTGGTCAACTTGTGGAAGTGATTAATGACCGGATCGGCCGGTCAATGATACGTCTAAGATAATCCATCGACATATGGACTGCTATAAGCTGAGACCAGTCACGGAAAAATCTGTTGAGGTTGTCCGTGCCACGAGACCCCATTCTGGAGCAAAAACACGGAAGAATGTTCAAAACATCGCATTTCACTTGATAAAGCACGAATAACGAATAAGGTCCTAACACCATTCCGTAAGACAAAGAACCTTGGATTCGGGGATTCGACCGCCGTCATTTCAGGGCCTGCACGACGGCGACGGCCCCTGAAGATCGACTTGATCCTTCGTCTCATCTCGGCGAACAGAAAGAACGCGAGTTCTACCGGTGTCAATTTGTCGTACCGTGTTGCGATGCTCTTAACCATCCATTGGCTCGCTCGACAACGTTCCGGTTGCGTTCGGCTTTGCGATCGAAGTTCTCGTCGGCTGACTCATTGGAATGTGTCGAAATAAGGTTGGTGAGCAAAAATCTTCGAATTGATTATGGAATGGCATGAGCGCTGCATTTCTGATCACCCGTTAAAGCAACTGAGCGATTAGTGTGGCGACAGAGGCTCAGTTCGCAGTTTTCCGACAAGTTTTCACCACAGTTGATTCGTGTGTTGGTCCTGCCGTTGCGGTCACTGCCAGCAACGATCCCTTCTGCACCGGTTATCACGCCACGCTCCGGCGAATATCCCCCGCGGGAACGTCTGAGTGCCTTTAACGATTCGTTTTCGTCGCATTGCGATAACATTCCTGATGCCGATCGCATCAAGGCGATGTAAGAACTGGCGAAGATACAATCCCCGATTTCTTCTTGAATCCAGCGACGAAACCGATGGTCGACCGTCTATCACTTCCCTAACTCTTCTGTCAAATCGCTCTACGGACTGGTCGCGTGCACGATCCATTGAATGTCATTGGTCAGCATGCGATGTCCGGCCCCATGGTCGAATACAACACAATTCCCCTAAGTTCGCAAGCGATTTGTCAGAGCATTGAATTCTCGATCCTTGAGTTCCTGAAGTGAAATTTTTCTTCCTCCATAATTTTCTCTGGCAAGACAATCGGAAGGTATCCGTGTGAGCTTTGCATCTCAAAAACCAATGACGGGACAGTGCTTGGCGACCCGAGAGAAGTCAGCCATACAAATACGGGCATTCCAATCGAACCTTGACGTTGAAATCACTTACCGTTTCCGCCTGATCATTCGTCTTCCAACAACAAACATGTCAGATATTTCCTGCTGGTGCGGAGCCGACGCTCAATCGTCCGGCAACTATACGCGGTCTTCTCACTAATTTCTGCCACAGTGAACCCCTCAATCCGCAACAGCAGAATCTGACGATCAACAGGCCGCAGCTTTTGCATTGTCTCACGAACGCACATTGCCAAGAACTCATCCCTCGAGGCATCAATCGCCTCACCCTCACTGAGCGTTTGCAACGAAACCAAACGATCCACATCGCGACATTGTGCAGTTTGATGATGAGCGCGTCGGCGGAGTTTGGTAAGCGAAATAACGGCCAATAGACTCCAGAGCGTGGACCCCGGTTCGACCGCGTAATTCCCTGCCTGAACGCCCCGAAAAATGCTGCGGAAAACCGACTGAACGACATCCTCTGCATCGGTCGTAATTCGCAACTTGGCCCCCAACTTGGAATTCACCAGTCCGAATACGCGGCAGGCATAACGCTGGTACAGCACGTGTGCAGCTTCCTGATCCCCATCTTTCACTCGATGTGCAAGCGAATGATCGGTAGGCGTAAGCCGGCCTGATCCAGAATCGGGTGATGTCACAACGTGTCACGTAGGTATGAAAGCATCATTGGATTCAATTCCGTTCAACAATAGTCACCGTGACCGCCTAAACAAGCAGAAACCAAACGGGCGTTTTTTGAAGCTGAAATGCCCTGCAGCAATGCAACAACCGCCATGCCTGTTCGTAATCAATCTTCAGGGCCAACAGCCACTTGGTACTCTTTTCCTTTGTCACCACTCCCCATCAACCTCAGCGCACACACGGGTAACACATGCCATCCGATCGATTCCAGCTGACTACCGGAAGGCAGCTTCCAGAGGTATTCCCCGACTAGTGAAGTACTTTCCCGGCTGAAAACCCGACATTGAATCGAGAGTTTTTTAAAAAAAAAGCGATTTCAATCACAAAGTCACAAGGGACCCTACGGAGCTACCGTCAGGTACGAAAAAGGATGCGGCAGAGCCAGCAACGCCTATCGGTTTCTGCCTTGAAACAACTCCCCAAGGCATCCCACTGCCGCGATATTCTTGTCACAACCGGCAACAGCAAGAACAACAGCAAGAAAGCAGGGGGTACAATGGGGTCTACACGAGCGGCGGGGTCTGCACGAGCGGCCTCCAATCAGCGTTGTACCCGGTTCCTATTTCGCCCATCTCTCACGCTTGGAGCAGTCCATTGGACTCCGATCGTTCTAAAAAATCCGTGTCACGTCGACAATTCCACAAGGCTACTGGCGGTGCCATTGGCGCACTCGCGGGCTTCCACTTTTTCCCAGCACTCGCTGACAAGAAGTTGGAAAAACCAACTTTGGCCGGGATTGGCGCTGGCGGAAAAGGGATAGCGGATATCACCGGTGCCAGTAAAGCTGGCTTCCAAATTGTCGGTTTGGTCGATGTCATTGATGCTTCGAAACTCGTGAATCCCGAAGGACGCCTTAAGAAAATGGGGCAGACGCGTCGTGATTTTCCTGACGCGAGGTTCTTTACCGATTACCGAGAACTGCTGTCCGAGATGGGTGACAAAGTTGATGCAGTGACAGTATCAACGCCAGACCATCATCACTTTCACGCTTCAGCACTGGCGATGCAAGCTGGAAAGCATGTTTACTGCCAGAAACCGCTGACGCATGGCATCTGGGAAGCCCGGGAACTGGACCGCCTTGCAAAGCAGACTGGCGTGAAAACCCAGATGGGAAATCAAGCACATGCAAACAACCACATGCGACGTTGCGTAGAATTGATCCGTAGCGGCGTGATTGGCAAGGTCAAGGAAATCCATGCCTGGACAAATCGCCCCATCTGGCCTCAGGGCTTCTCTGCCCCACCCGCACCAGAAGCGGTCCCCGACGGCATTGACTGGCAGCAGTGGGTCGGCCCTGCTCCCTGGGTCGACTACAGCCCCAGAATTGCGCCTTTCGCATGGCGTGGTTGGTGGAATTATGGCACGGGTGCATTAGGAGATATGGCCTGCCACATCATGGACTTGGGCTATTGGTCAATGCAGCCCGCTACCGGACCAGCCTTGTCCCCTCAGGCAGTAACCGCGCAGCAATCGGGCGCTACTGAATTTTCGCCGCCCATCAATTCAGTCATCACGTGGGATTTCGGCCCAAGCCAATACGCGGCCAAAGACGGCTTTCAGTTTTTCTGGTACGACGGTTACCTTGACGCTCACTTTGATCGTGAAAATTGGCAATTGGTCAAAAACGGAAATGAATACAACCACCCCAGCGAAGACGTCCTCGAAGGAATGGACTTTTCCAAGTTTGGCAGTGTGATTGTGGGTGAGGAAGGCAAACTCTTCTTCAATCGCAGTCGCAACAATTGGGTACTCAAAACCTCGCACCAAATCGACGGTTTTGACTGGCCTGAAATCACGCTGCCTCGGGCAAAAGATCAGGACAACTACAAAGAATGGTTGGACGCGATCGAGGGCAACATCGACCAAAGCGAGTCAAACTTTGCACTCGCGGGGCCGATGACAGAAACGATTCTGCTCGGTGTAATTGCCCAACGAAATCCGGACACAAAACTCGAGTGGGACGCCGAAGGAATGCAGATCAAAGGCCGCCCTGATTTGCAAAACCAAATCCGTCGAGAATACCGCAAGGAATGGAACCCGACTGCCTAGGCGATACCGCTGATTACAGAGGATGACGACCGGCCCCTGACTTCACTTTGGTTCACGTGCTACAGCCTCGAAACAGTTGTCTGACCACTCCGCGGCCAACGGTTGGCAACCAGTGCCGCGAGCAGGTCGATCGACAACACAAGAAACCTAAGTGGAGTCGTTGCCACTTGGCCGAGAGTTGGTACTTTGCTGGGATCATTATCGATCCCGAGCATCAACTCTCAGCGTGTCCACTTGGAAAGCGTTCTCGTGAGCGGTTCTAGGGACTAATGCGTGGCTGGCGAAGAAAGTCAGAAACCGTGTTTTTCTGCGGTTGCTCTTCTGGCCACGGATTCAGTAGCGAACTCCAGAACCCCGGCTCTTTGTCTTTCTTGAGCTCATTCTTCGCAGGTTTTTTCGATGATGCTGTAAAGAACTTGGTCGGAT
>JAPKCI010000445.1 GCA_028823035.1 Rubripirellula sp. | reverse complement strand
TTTCAGTTCGATTCCTGCCCGATGCTGGGGTGGATGCTGGGGTGGATGCTGGGGTACAAGTTCGTTGGGTTCATGGGAATTGAGTTCTTTCGCGTAGGTCGAGGCGGTTGCAGCCTGCTGTTGGGCCAGTTCGAACCACCCTGTGGGGGGCATTGGCCGAATTTGATTTCGGCAGCTGAATGTTTCCCCGTTTCAATCCAGTGAGCCATACCTGACAGAGCCTCTGTTGCTCGGTACGTTACGCTAAGGGCCCCTTATGGTGCATGGCTATGGTCACTGATGGTTTGGGATCGATCGGGAATTGAGTCGAATGCTGTCTTGCGCTATTCTGATATCCGCATCTGTGTCGACTTCTTGTGATTTTTCACGGTGGTCGTGACGAAGTTCCCGACGCACTGCTGATAGACATTGGTCCATTGAACGGATGATTTTGGAATGATCACGCCTCGTTACCTGTTGCCATTTGATTCAAAACGGGCCGTGCATCGATTTGCGGATGTGCTTGTCATTGGTGGAGGTTTGGCCGGTCTTCGGGCGGCCAATGCAGTGGAACCCAACCAGTCAGTGCTGGTGGTTACCAAGGACCAACTTCGCGAGTCCAACAGCGCGTATGCCCAAGGTGGGATTGCCGGTGTTTTGGATCCAGATGACTGCTTCGAGTCGCATGTTGCCGACACGCTGGTTGCAGGTGGCAACCTTTGCGACCAGACGATCGTGGACATGGTGATCCGAGAGGGACCACGGCGGATCGAAGAATTAGTCCGGTGGGGAACCAAGTTTGATCAGGATGACGGCGAAATTTCACTGGGACGAGAAGGGGGACACAGCTACGAGCGGATTGTTCATGCTCGTGGTGACGCCACCGGCAAGGAAGTGATGCGTGCGGTGATCAAGCGGACGCGGGATACATCCAATATCGACATCTGGGAAAATGCGTTCACGGTTGACCTGCTGACCTATGAGGGACGTTGCCGCGGTGCCTTGATTTTTAATGCCAACGATCAGCCGATCATGGTTTGGGCCAAGGAAACGATCTTGTGTACGGGCGGGGCTGGGCAGGTGTTTCGTGAATCGACCAACCCCAGCGTGGCAACGGGGGATGGGTTGGCACTGGCGTATCGAGCGGGAGTTCAACTGCGTGATATGGAATTTTTCCAGTTCCATCCAACCGTGCTGTATATCGCCGGTGCCTCACGCTCGCTGATAACAGAGGCGGTCCGAGGCGAAGGGGCTCATCTGGTCGATTGTAATGGCGAACGTTTCATGTCCATCTATGATCCGCGGGCCGAGCTTGCACCACGGGACGTGGTCAGCCAATCAATCATTCGACAGATGACCAAGACCAAACATGCCAATGTTTTTTTGGACCTTTCCCATCTCGATGCCGAGCATGTGATGGCGAGGTTTCCGGGGATTGCCAAAGCTTGCTCGAAATTTGGTCTCGACATCACAAGTGACCACATTCCTGTCAGGCCAGGAGCCCATTACATGATTGGTGGGGTCACGGTTGATCGACAGGGACGGACGAGTTTGCCCGGATTGTGGGCTGCTGGTGAGGTGACCAGCAGTGGCTTGCACGGGGCCAATCGTCTGGCCAGCAATAGTCTGTTGGAAGGCTTGGTTTATGGAACGCATGCCGGTGAAGCAGCGTCTCGGGCTGCAGCCGAAGTGCCAACCAATATGGTCGTCCCCCGCATCCAGCATCCCGTCCATGCTCGCCATGAGTCATTTGATGTTGCTGATGTACGAGTTTCCCTGAAAAGCCTGATGGGACGTTTGGCTGGTGTTGAGCGGGATGCCGAGGGGTTGCAGGAGGCGGTTGATTCAATTCGCTCTTTTGCTGCTTATGTGATGCCACATCAATTTGACGTGGTGGAAGGTTGGGAATTGCAGAATTTATTGCTGACAGCGTCGTGTATCGTTGATGCTGCGTTGGCGCGGATGGAGTCCCGCGGAGTGCATTTCCGTAGTGATTTTCCCCAACCCGATGACCAGAACTGGCGACGGCATTTGACCATGCAGATTGACGTCGATGGCGGGCACCCCAAAGCCGATTCCATGTTGCCGACTTCCGAGTCTGTTGAAGTTGGTTTTTCAGTCGAGGGGTAACTTTCACGCTGGCTTTTTAAGGAAATCTCTGCAAGTAGCGTGGCAGCGTGAGAACGGGATTCAAGTGAAAGGAAGCAACAAGATGCATCAAGTGACTCATTCGACACAGCGAATTCAGGACGGTAACGAAGAACCATTTGTCTTGCATTCCCGAGTCGTTCGGCCAGTGGCTGATTTGACCCTGCTGGAACAGTCTTTGCTCATGGCAGAAATGGCCATGGTGGCCTACAACGATCCGGCAGAAGTTCGTCGTGCGGCAGTTTGTATCGGATTTCCTGATGTTGCCTTTTATGAACGTGATGGTTCACAGGCGTATCGGTTCCGAAACGATCATGACTGTATCATCGCTTGCCGTGGGACCGAACCGGGTGAATGGAACGACATCCGCGCCGATGCCAATGCGACCAGTGTCTTGTCGGAAACTGTCGGTCGAGTGCATGGTGGTTTTAAACGTGAAGTTGACGATCTTTGGCCAATGCTGGAAACCGCTTTGATGTGCAATGTCCAGCCACTTTGGTTCTGCGGCCATTCGCTTGGTGGTGCGATGGCAACCATCTGCGCAGGACGTTGTCTACTGTCCCACATCGACAGTAATCCCGAGCGGCTGTTTTCCTTTGGAAGTCCGCGTGTGGGAAATGATCGCTACGTCCACTACACCAAGTTGGAACACTTTCGATACGTCAATAACAACGATATTGTGACGAGAGTTCCACCAGCGTGGTTTGGCTTTCAGCATTGCGGGGACGAAGTCTATCTGGATCGCAGGGGACAAATTCGTCGAACTGGCTTTGCAGGTAAAACGCGTGATCGCTGGATCGGTTTTTGGCGAGGTTTGCTGAAGTGGAAAATCGATCCGTTTGTCGATCACTCCATTCACCAATACATTCGGGCGATTGCCAAGGCTGTACTTGAAGAACAGCAGCAAGGCAAAGACGGGAAACCCACCCGAAGTGGTCCGAGCCAGACACCACCCAATGCCGCAGAAAACAGCAACGCAGAAAACAGCAACACAGAAAACAGTGTGGTGAAAAAACAGCATGGACCACCAAAATCGAAGCAGCGGACTCAAACACGGTTGAAGACGGACTCTGAATCCTCAGCAACCCAGTGATGCTGTATCCCACATCGCTGACCAGTTCGGCTTGCCGGGCTCAGTTATCCCGTTCCTGGCTGGGTTGCACGATGCTCGGCAGGCGGGTTGCACGATGCTCGGCAGGCGGGTTGCACGATGCTCGGCAGGCGGGTTGCAC
>JAPKCI010000014.1 GCA_028823035.1 Rubripirellula sp. | reverse complement strand
TTTTCACCACAAGGGGCCACAGATCAAGCAAGTTTGCAAGATATTTTTGAACAGAGAGACAGACTTGAAACCTGGAGTACCCCCGAAGACAACGGGTTTGCAGGTCATGGGCAGGCCCGCTAATTCGGCCTGTCATTGCGGTTGTATACTACTGATGTCGTGCCCCCAGCATACCGGCTTTGAACCGTCCTGACGAAATAGCGTTGATGAACTATCCGGGATTAATCGTTTTCGACCTTGATTTTACCCTGTGGGACTGTGGCGGCACTTGGTGCGACTGCCTTTCGCCGCCGTTCACCATGCGAGCAGGCAGGATAGCCGATCGTCGGGGACGGATTGTCCAACTGTATGACGATGTTTTGGACATCATGGATCGTTGCGATCAACACCAAATGAAGATGGCAGTGGCTTCACGCACCGAACAGCCAGCTTGGGCGACTGAACTGGTTGAACTGCTGCAGATCTCGAATCGGTTTGCACACGCGGAAATCTATCCGTCAACAAAGCTCAAACATTTTGCCGTACTCAGAGAAGCCAGCAGGATCGAATACGAACAAATGATCTTCTTTGATGATGAGATGCGGAACATCACCGAGGTGGGATCGCTTGGCGTTTCGTGCATTCACGTCGATAACGGAATCACCCGGCACTGTTTCCAGAATGCGTTGGACGAGTTCCAAACCACAACGTGAGGCCATCACCAATTTTCGACTGACACACGGTAGTGCAGGGCTCAGAACAAATCCGCCGTTGGATATGCAGAGAGTGCAAACGACTCTGCAAGCTTGTCACTGAAGTGACCGAACAATGAAAGACAAACCAATGACCAATGCGATTGAATCTCTGGTAGGCCAATATGAACACGGTGTGATCAGCCGTCGTCAATTACTGACTGGACTTGCCACTATCACCAGCATGGCAATCCCACAGTCTGGCAATGGCGAGGAAGACTCAAGACGTGTCTCGGCAATCGAAGCCGAATCGGCATTCAAGGCAAAATCGCTCAATCACGTCACGCTATCCGTTTCGAATGTAAAAAAGTCCCAGCATTTTTACGAGTCGATTCTAGGATTGTCGGTGGTTTCAAAACAAAAAAATGGCGTGAACCTCGGCCTCGGTGATAGTTTCCTTGGTTTGTACGAAATCAAGGAGACACCAAGGATCAATCACTTTTGCCTCGGCCTTGACCAGTTTCAAGTTCAGGTTGCAGCTGATCGTTTGAAGGAATTCGGCATCCGACCGCAAGTTCGTCTGGACAAACCTGAAGTCTATTTTCGGGATCCGGACGGTATTACCGTCCAGTTAGAGAACAAGAAATACCAAGGCTGATGAAGAATCACTTCTGCCCTGCAACGCGTCCCAGGACATGACCCCAGTTCCATGCAGGCAGACGAATGTGCGATTGCTGCATGAACCGAGGGATGAACGGGGAACCGAAACTTCACACGCAGCAAAATTTTAAAAACATAAAAACCGCGTGACATTCCCATCGTGAATCCTCCCTTTAAGAATCGGGGGGGTCTGATTTCGCATCTCCGCTTTCGTGTACTTTTCCATAAACCAAACAAAAAACACGTTTTCCGGATCTTTCGTGGGTCGCACAGGATTGATTTCCTGAGTCACGGGGCAGGGAACCTGCGTGTCGGAGAAACCTTTGAAAAAACTTTTCCCTTGAGCTCCTCTTAGGTGGATACCACCGTTTGTTTGCCGTTGAGTAGTCATAGAAGTATTATGGGATCCTTATCTTTTCTTTCATGAGACCGTGCCATGGTCAACACTTCATCCCCTGACTCGCCCTGCGCGAATGAGGATTTCCCAGCTTTGCTGGGTCGCGCCAGAAGCGGTGATATCGAATCGCTGGGCCAATTGCTTCAATGGTATGCCAACTACCTGAACATACTAGCGACGACACAACTCGATCGCCGACTGCGTCAACGCATCAACCCTTCAGACGTGGTTCAGGAAACCATGTTGGCAGCCCATCGGGATTTCCGGGCATTCCGTGGCACCAGTCAGCCCGAAATGCTGGGCTGGCTTCGCAAGATTCTGATCAACACGATGCATCACACGTTTGCGACCCACATGCACGCGGGCAAACGCGATTTAAGACGCGAAGTTTCCATTGACCGGATTTCGCAACAGATGGATGAATCCACGTGCAACCTTGCTTCCATCCTGCCGGGCCAAACTGCTTCGCCAAGTGAACCCATGCGATCGAGAGAGCATGCGGTCGACTTTGCCAATCAATTGAGTCAACTGCCGTCTCAATATCGGGATGTGATCGTGTACCGCGTGTTGCAGGGACTGGCGTTCGAGGAAATCGCAGCCAAGATGAATCGCTCGTGCGGCGCCGTTCGGATGCTCTGGTTACGGGCTTTGGATCAGTTCAAGTTAACTTGCGAGGATTCACATGATTGCTGAACCATCAAGGAACAGAACATCTTCCCCATCAACCCAAGTAGAGGACCTTTGCCCGGAACAGCAACAGCGTCTGACTGACATTCTCGATGACTACCTTCGTGGTCTGGAAGAGGGCGATCCCATTCATGTACCGACGGTACTGGAACAGAATCCCGACCTCGCGAACACGCTACGCACCTACCTATCGAAGCTGGACAGTCTGCGCGGCATCGCATCAGGCTTCCAATCACATGGAGATTTGGAACCACTCATTTCGGGCGAATCCGGAGCAGCAGTTGGATCTCTGCAACTGGGTGACTACACGATCATCCGCGAAGTGGGGCGGGGGGGTATGGGAATCGTCTATGAGGCACAACATCGTGCTCTGGACCGACGAGTTGCCCTGAAACTTTTACCTCTCGCATCCATGTTGGACTCACGACAGATCGCTCGCTTCAAGAATGAATCAAACGCGGCTGCTCAACTACAACACGACCACATCGTGCCTGTTTACAACGTGGGTGTTGAACGCGGAATTCACTACTATGCAATGCAATTCATTGACGGAAAAACCGTCGAGACATCGATTTCAGAATCGACTGATTTGGATCCACAGGCTCAGTACCGACAGGCCGTTTTCACCGCAGCCCGCGTTGCAGACGCACTGCAATGCGCCCACGAATGCAGCATCGTGCATCGCGACATCAAACCCTCGAACCTGATTCTGGACAAATCCGGAAAGGTATGGGTAGCCGATTTTGGACTTGCCCGGTGCCAGAATGAGCATTCATTGACGCTAAGCGGTGACTTGGTAGGAACGATGCGTTACATGAGCCCCGAACAGGTAGTAGGTCGCGCGGAACGCGTGGATCATCGGACCGACATCTATTCACTGGGAGCGACACTTTACGAAATGCTCACGGGACTGCCCGCGATTGAGGGCGCAGACGGTCCCTCGGTGTTAAGTGCAATTACGAACCGGCCTGTTCCCAGAGCGCGACGGTTGAAGCCTGAATTGCCTGCCGAAATCGATTTCGTTCTACAGAAATCAATGGCCAAGGACAAGGATGATCGATACGCCACTGCTGCGGAATTTGCGGACGATCTGCAGGCGATCCTCGAACGACGACCGACACTCGCACAACCCCCATCAAAACTCTCGCTGCTGCGACAATGGACCGACCGACACCGCAAGGTTGTTGTTGCAACATCCCTGTCATTGGCTTTGGGAGTCGCAGGCATGCTGATCGGTCTGATCATCATTGCGAACAAGAACGAAGAACTGCGAGCCAGTCACCAAATTGCCGATCGCAACTTCAAGAAAGCACAAGAGGCTGTCGGGACACTGGGAATTGCGGTTTCGGCGCAACTGGCCTCGATACCCGGCACAGAACATGTACGTCAATCGGTGCTGCGACACACACTCGCTCACTATCAGGACTTTGTCCATGAAGCCCAAGGGGATTCAAAACTGCAATCAGAACTTGCACTGACACAAGGCCGAATAGGTTCTCTGATCGGTGAACTTGAATCAGCACAAGCATCCCTCACCCACTTCGCGAAAGCCGAAAACTCATACCGCGTGCTGCTCGCAACAACACCGGGATCAAAAGAAGCTCTTCAGGGACGCGCCCGAAATCTGAACCAGATGGGACTGGCTCACGCCGCAAGTGGCGACGCCAATGCAGCACAGCGTTGCTACGCTCATGCAATCGAAATCCAGACCGAATTGACTTCCAACGATGCAAATCTTAGCTATCAGACAGATCTCGCTCTGAGCCAGAGCAATCTTGGATTACTGCTCGCGCACTCAGGGAATGAAGCTCAAGCTAAAAGTGAATTGGATCAGGCCATCGCCACTCTTTCCAAGGTTGTCCAGACAGACCAGACCAATATCCTTGCCAATCGAGGTTTGGCGGCAGCACTTACAAATCTGAGTTCACTCACTCTATCGTCGTCACCAAGTCAAGCCATCGCCTTGCTCGAGGATGCAATCGACTGCCAGTTGCGAATACGCAACTCAGCGCCAAGTCGACTCAAGTCATCCGGTGAAATCGCAACCACCTACAACGCGTTGGGGTCGGCACAACTATCATTGAATAATGCTGTCCAGGCACTTGAAGCATTTGAACAGGCGATCGTAATCCATCGTCGGCTACATGACATTGCACCCGCTGTGAACAGCTATCGATTTGATCTGGCAATGAGTCTGAATAATGTCGCCAGTGCCCATTATCAAATGAAACAATTCATGCCCTCGATGAGGGCAGCACGGGAAGCCATTGAATTGCAGTCAGCCTGTCTGGAACGTAGCCCCAGAGATGCTATTTCACTAAGTCGACTTGGAATCATGCACGGCAATCTGGCCACTGCATTGTCGGCGCAAGGCATGCTGACAGATGCCATGCTCTGGTATCAGAAAGCCATCGACTGCCAAAACGCATCGATTGCAATCAATCCGAAGGATGAGTCGCCCAGATCCAGTCTGATGCAACACTACGCATCGCTGTTACGTTATCAGGTACAGCAGCAGAGTTGGCCCGCCGCCAATCGTACGCTCAGCGCCTACCGCGAAGCAGCCATGAATCAACCTGAGCAACTGCTGGTGGCAGCAACCAATCTGGCTGAAATCGCCAAACAGGCATCTGTGACAAAGCATCAGGAATGCTTTGCTGCCAACATTGCAGCCCTGATTGTCTCGGCAAAAGACATGGGAGTGTCCATCGACCCCACGATTCTCGATAACGCGGCCTTCGCCAAATTCAGTAACCACACTCAGATTCGAAGGGCGGTGCAACAATGAGTCAACGCCGATCCCAGCGATGCCGTTCGTGTCGGAACTACCGCTTTGAACTGCTTGAAAAGCGATTTGCACTTAGTGCTATTGGCTTCGGTTCAGGTACTGACAATGGTCCGCCAGCCAACGATCCTTTCACCAACTCTCAGCCCGAAAACTTGCGGAACCCACACCAGGAAGGCGGTAACTTACAGCATCCATCCCGCAGGACTGATGGTCCGTCGGCAGGGATTCCCAATACAGAAATCGATCTTCAACCGCATCACATTGCCAACGGGGCTGCCCCCCGGGAAAACCACACCTCGCAATACCATCAACGCCCTCAGAATACCCATCACGAACACCCTGATCGCCTGCTAAATCCGGTGCCAGCAGGAAACGAATCCGCCACACTTGATGCCGTGGATAACATTTTCCAAGCGAATCAAAACGGTCTTGCGCATTCAGTTTTCCCGCCGATACCGACCTCGCTGTTCCCGATCGTCCCAGAACTGTTAACACCCTCGTCTGTGTCGCCAACTGGCTCACTCGGTCGATCAGTTTCAGTCATACCCGCAAGTCCAGTTGACAGGGCTGCCATACCGACAACTTCCCATTTCGTGACTGTCAATCCAGTGTCCACACAAGATAGAACTACAGAACGCGAGACCGCGAAAGAAGGTGAAATTCCGTCCAGCTCAATGACAACACCTCGTGAATCAACCGAATTGCAAACCGCTAGTTCGAACGCACTCACTGGACAGCAATCTCGCGACTACTTTCAACTCACCGAAGTCATGGCGGCAAAGAGCAACAACGACGATCGCACCGCCATTGAGACCTACATGACAGGTGAAAGTCAAACTGGTGCTCCGGACAGTACGAATCTCAGGTCACCCCTTGGGTCAGGTTTCACTTTTGAAAAGAATCGAAACGCATCACACTCGGAATCGCTACAGCCATCGACCGATGCTGTGACGTTCCCATATGAACGCTTGGATCAGAAAATCAACGACTTGGACAATTTACTGGAAGCTATCGCGATATCTCGCACGACATGGCGTCCTGATTTGAATCAAGCGGACGGACTCAAAAATTCTGGACTGCACAAAAATGGCGTGCCGATCAGCACCAGCAATCCGGGCATCAACGCGATGATTCTATTGTCTTCGACGAAAGACGGAAAAACCGAAATCCTGCCATCAGAGACTCCGCAAGATACCGAAGCCATGGCCATTCAATGGGGTGTACCACTAGGCTTGCATCGTGCCGTCACATTTGCCGATCCGCTCAATACAATCAGGCATGGGAAGGCCGGTCACAAAGATGCGGTAACCAGCGAGAATTCGGGAACACCCTCAGTAGCACCCGACCAACAGTCCGTTGAGTTCACACCCGCAGCACCGCGCGGACTTCGGATTCTATCCTGCATGATGATCCTACCCTACCTCCACCGCTTGTATCGACAGAAAAAGCAAGTTGATCAGCCGGTCGAGCAACTGTGATTTGCACTGCACGTTTGTGAGCGGCATGCCGGCTAGCGGGGCATGTCGTTCTTACCCTGCAACTTTGTCGGATGCGTCAGTGACTCAATCTGATTCGCACGGCACAGGTTCAGCAGTGACTGTGCGTCCTGCAACAGGGTGATCCATTCCAACTGACCCTGCTGGGTATCCGCTGTAATCTTTTCTGCCACAGACGCGATGTCATCAATTCGGTTCTGTCGCGCGATGGCAGCCAGCCTTGCAGCCATTGCCTGCAATCCAACGACGTCACGAGCATCAAGTGCGTCAGCAAGCTTCTCGACCTGCAATCCGATATGCAGCGATGCCTGACTCTGTCGGGGTTCTGCATCGGCATCACGATCCGATTCGTCCGCCTGAATCGAATGTTCAAAATGTTCGACCAGCGCGGGATCGAACTGTGTACCGGCACAGGATTTCAATTCTTTGATTGCGTCCTCGTGCGTGCGTCTTGGCCGATAGCGTTGGCTTGAAATCATGGCATCATAGGCGTCTGCCAGTTTGAGCAGCCTGGCGGTCAAGGGAATATCATTCCCGCTGGGCAGGTGCGGATCACTCAACTGCCCCCGATAATCAGCGCGATACGTCCGCAGAATCTCAAACAACTCATCACAGTTGAAAGTGCAGGAGATGATTTCCAATCCAATCCGCTCGTGCTCTCGCATCATGGTCCATTCCGCTTCCGACAACTGAGCGGGCTTGAGCAGCACCTCGTCAGCAACACCGATTTTGCCAATGTCATGCAGCAGGGCGGCAATTTCCAGCAGATAAACATCCCTTGTACTCAGCAGTCCGTCGGCTAGACGCACACACAAATCCGCGACCCGCCGTGAATGTTCCGCCGTCTCGTAATCGCGATAAGCCAACGCACTGACGAGAGCGGTCACAGCCCGAAAAGAGACGTCACCCTCTTCCACGTCATCAGGATACGAACCCTGATTCATAGAGATATCTTCTATTTCCTGAACCGATTCAGAGAACTTGACCACCTGGTTTCTGCCATTGCGTTTGGCCACATAAAGACACCTGTCAGCCTGATTGATCAACTCCTGGGGTCCTGCGGCACAGAATCTAATATCTGAAATTCCAATACTGACACTGATTTTCAACATGGGATATTCTTCGAGGCGAATTGCTTCGACCTCACGTCGCACAATCTCGGCATCCAATGCGGCTGATGCCGTCCTATGACTCGGCATGACGATACAGAATTCCTCTCCCCCATATCGACAGACCAGTGCTGGATCGTCGAACACATCCCTGAGTATTTCTGAAACAACCCGCAGCACATCGTCTCCTATGTGATGGCCGTATTGGTCATTGATTTTTTTGAAATGGTCACAATCCACCATCAGACATGCCAACTCACCCTTACTGGCTGAGATATCACGCCACAGGACTTCAATCTTTTCAAAAAACGCTCTTCGGTTCATACAGCCGGTCATTGCATCCTGCGTTGCCAGAATCTGCAGTTCGCGATTTTTCAGATTGACTTCATCACGACTGCTTTTCAGCATCGCCAACATGTGCTCGGTTTGAGCTCGGTGCTGCTCATTATCAGTCACATCACGAAAAGTGCTCAACACATCGCGAAGATCATCATCGGGTGATTCAACCGGAGAAGAGTTGATGGAAAAAAACCGGTAGGCGCCGTCTGGCATTCGGTACCGCATCAACTGTTCGATCTGTGGTGCCGCGTTATCACGGGCGCGCGACCATGGATAATCAGATTTGTTCGTTGCTTCACTGCAGTCCCAGGACAACGCGTTGACACTCTTGCCAATCAGCTGGCTTGGTCGCAAACCTGTCATTCGTCGAAACGCGCGGTTTGTCAGGATGATTCTTGCATGTTTGTCCATCACCAGCAGCCCCTCGGAAAGCATGTCGATGGAGTGCCGAACTCGTTTGGGAATGCCCTGCGACACCTGCATCTTGGAGACGATTCTTCCCCATTGGGCGATGCAAAGCAGAACACTGATTGTCAGCACCAGCAACAGTGGCCAAACCGGGACACCTGCTGCCTCATCCTGCAGCATCGTAGATCCCGAAACGCTTTGCCCTTGGTGATAAAAGTCCAACTTGCCTATCGGACCAGTCGGGCCACGCAACACCAGGGAATTGATCAGATGGTCACCAACAGCCAATGGCACGGCTTCGGATTTCAACGGCGTCAGCGAGGACGAACTATCGTGTTTGACAACAACAGACTCCCAACCCGAGATCTGTATTCTGATCGCAATCAGATGTTTGTCGGAGTTGACGACTTCCTGGAGCGAAGCCAGCAAAGGCCCACGATCCGCCTCGATTCCAAGTTTGGCCAAACCTTTCTGGGTTTCCAGTGTGACCTGGCGATCTCGATCCTGTGCTGACAAGGCTGATTCAGTCTGGCCGCCCACCTGCTGCAAACTGATCCAGATAACCAGTGCAATCAGGGCAACACCCAACAACAGCAAGGTACTCGAGGAGCGCGCGGAACCGACCCGATTCATGAGCACAGTAGAAATCCGATCAAAGCGTTTTTCGTCAGCAGAACATCAATTCTAGAACTGTGTTCCAACGCACTGTTTTGTGCAATCTCTGGATCGGAATCCCCAACAGGGATCAAAATCCGCGAAACATTTTGACGGTTGTATCGATTGCACAGTCAGCATGTCGCCAAAAGACATCAGCCAACAACCATCGACTCGCTATCACTGCCGATTGGTGACTGGACAGGCAGACAGTTCGGATGCGAGATCCGATTGGCAATCACCGCTGGGGTCAATGAGTGGACTTGAGCGGCATCAGTACACATTCCGAGCCACCCTCGATCTGCAATTGCCGAGCATCCTGTTGAACGAGATCCACCGCATCTCCAGTTAGCTGCACCTCGGTCAATACACTGGTAAAACCACCTGCCGAGCTCGCAACCATCACTCTGGTCGCGTCAGCACCAAGTTGGTCGACGACACGCCCAACGGTGACGCTGCGAGTCCGCTGGACAGCCTTGATAGCTGTGGTTTCAGTACTAAGGACAGGCCCAGCATCAAAGATGTCGAAGAGATCGGTGCCGGTGAAACCCTCTGCCTCGAGCAAGGCGACTGCTGGCTCAGTTTCTTCATGGACTTGGCCAATGCCCTCGCGAATATTGCGTGCAAGCAGATCAAGATAAATTGGGTGATGCGGCATCATCTCTTCGATAAATTGCTTGGAAATGGTCGACATGGCATCCGCTGTCGCAAAATCCACGGGGATAAATCTGCCTGCAACAGCGTCCCAGAAAGGCACATTGCCGTCGGCTTTTGCTCTGCCTCTCATCTGGGCAATCACACGATCAGCAAAACGGTGAGGCAACATGGAAATCAACGCAAAGCGGGCGAGCGATAACCAGCGTCCCCGCCCCTCACCACGATAGATTCCACGCAGGAACAGACTGCCGATTTCGGTGGGTCCATCATGGATCCGTTCAAGGTCCAGTCGCTCGCGATGCTGGCTCACACCCAACAATTCGCTTCGATGTTCAGACTCCACGCGACGATAAGCGTACAGCGGTTGATAGCCTCCCGTCTTGGCGTACACCGTTGAGGTTCCTACCAATTCGTCAGTCTCGGTATTTACCAGCACCAATACATAGGGTTCGCCACGGGGCGACATCCCTGTGCGACTGAAGGCAAAGGTGGATTGCTCAACACGATCAAGCAATCTCGCTTTGTCCAACTGCAGCGATGTCAGTCCTTTTGTAGCGGACTGCGCCAACTCAAAAAGTGCATCAAGGTCCTCGATGCATACCGCACGAACAATCCACATGAAATGAATTCCTAAACGATTTGCTGCGAGAACTGAATCAGCGAGGTTTCCAACAGGGCTACCGCAGCATCAATATGCTCGAAAGTTGTGGTCGCTGGCGGAGGAAGAAAACGGATTCGCGTGGGTAACGATCCGCAGACAAAACCCAACAGGCCGACATCGTACATTGTCATCATCAACTTTTTTGCATGGTCAGCGCTGCCGTCGCCTGGCGTAAACGCAATCATCATTCCCTCACCAAATGGCCCACCTATCAAAGCTGGATACTTTTCATGCAGGGATGAGAGGTGTGCAGCAAAGTAGTCATGCCGCTGCACATTCTGTCCCTCGGTTCCAAAGCAATCGCCTGATTCCAACAAGTCCAGCATTTTCAGTCCGGTCGCAATCGACGACGACGAACCTGTAAATGTCTGACTCAAAATGGAGGCTTTGGGCTTGAGTGCCTCGCCGTAAAGCGTAGCGCAAACCTGAGTAATCTTGCCCACGGTCACAATGTCAGCGAATTCATCCAGCCCGTAGTGCTGAAACGCATACGGTTTTGAAGTACGGGAAAAGGACTGCACCTCATCAAAAATGACGGGGACTCCGGCTTCACGCAGAGGTTCGCAGAGGGCACGAAAGAAATCGTGACTGCCAGGATAATATCCGCCTTCGCCGGCAATTGGCTCAGCCCAAAATGCTGCGTACCTGCCCGGATGTCGGCTCAGCAACCTGTGCAACTCATCCACTGCCCACCGCTGGCTACGTTCAGGGTTCGCAGAATCCCGAAAGGGCAAATAATCAACATTCAACACCAACGGCAATCCCATGCGATAATGGGGACGATCGGTCAACGCTGCCATCGCCAATGACCTTCCAGCGAACGCGTTATCAAAAGCAATGATTCGGTCAGCAGGGAACTTGTGATGAAGTGCAATTTTCAATGCATTCTCATTAGCCATCGCACCGCTGGTCGATAGCAGGCAATGATCAATCGCAGCACCACCGGTGCGAGCCCATTGGATCAAACGCTCGGACATGTTGATGCTGGGAGGGTGCTGCTGCAGATTTCCCTGCATGACCGTGTCTTCCAAAGCTGCATCGATCGCTGCATCGACCATTGCCGCATGACTGTGTCCTGCACCATGAACTCCGATGCCACCGATGAAATCAAGCTTGATGCTTCCATCAGCCAGTTCCACAAACGGCCCCTGCCCAAGTCCCGAGGACAGATAGGGCCAGAAAGGCGGCCCACCCCGAGTGTCGGCTAGTCTCGACAACAGCGTTTCATAGGGTTCAGCCAAGTCAGGGTTGGCAGGTTGTACACCCTGCACAGCCCGACTGTGATCAGCAACTGCTTCGGCAATCAAGCGACGGCCCTCTGCGATGCGAGCATCAGCTCGCAAGGCTGCCGCAGCCAAAGGTGGGTGTGATGAACCAGATGACTCCGAAGGTTGATCCACGAGAAGCTGCTCCTGTGTAAAAAAGTTTATCCTGCACAAGCTCTATCGTAACGCCTACCCCCAAACGGGTTCAGGCGTGAAATCTGAAGCGAGATAATTCTAATATCCACCACGGCAGTGTGGCGTAACACGTCCCACCAGCTAAGACCAGCAGACCCTTGAATCTGCCCCCAGCGGCACAGAATGTCTCCATCCACGACTGCTGCGCGACCCAGATGGCCCTTAAGGAATCGTTTGCCTCGCTCTTTCCACCCCCCGTCCACCCAGGCAAATCGCAAATCTCGTTCCCCGTCGGTCTGACGAGCCTGACCTCTGATGTTGCTGAACAGCTCACCCGACAGGGTCAGAATCATACTGATTCGGGAAGATTATTGAATTTCCACCCGCTTCGAACCCACTTCGCACGGTTCTCAGACGCGGTCGATTCGATATGCTGTTAGTCATTCTTTTCAACACCAAGCTACCGGGATCATTCGAGTACCCGCCCGTCAGGGCCGTACTTTGGTTCTCATGGGCGATATCCTTCTAAATTACGAGCGTCCGCAACCAGCGACTTGGGTGTACCTGTCGTCGTTTTTGACGATTGGGTTGTACTTTGTTTTTCACAGGTTTTGGAGCATCCGAAACCTTGACCTCGTACTTCTCATCCTGCTAGCGCCCGGTCTGCTGATTGTTTACGAAGGGCGTCAACTGGAGCTCGCAGAGAACGCCAGCCAGACCGAGCAAATGGCTCGCAAGTCAGGGGCCAATCACAAGTCGCTGATGGAAAAGATTTTGACATTGGTCGAGACTGTTCCCGTTTATGCCTTAACGCCTCGAACCTCCGTTGAAGTCAATGATCTAGCGAACACGCTGACCGTCAAACAGGATGACACCAGTAGCGGCACGACTGAGGCTCAGGAACGCAATCCTGAGGCCAACACAACGACCGAAGCCGATGCTGCTTCCGAGGCGGATCTGGAAGCAAGTTTCACGTCCAATGAATTGCAACGAATCGGTTACCTCTACCTGTTGACCATTCAGGTATTCATTCTGATCCGAATGATGCTCGACCCTATCATGAGCCGTCGTCCGCTGCTTGATCCGAATTTGACAGCCGGCGGCTTGATGTTCATTGGCATTTCCTTGTTCGTGTTCATGATGGCGAACGTGGTTCGTAGTGACCCACAAACACAATACAACCAGGGTCCCGAACTCGGGCCTGGATACGCGTTGATGCGGATGCTGCCCTCCATCCCAACGCTTCCTGTCAATGATCAAATGGGGCGACCTACCACCGATGTAAAACCGGAACTGACGGATTCCGAAAAGCAATTGGCTGTACTTGCCAAGGTGATGGCAATTTTCGCTCATCTCGGCATCGTGTCCGCTATCGTTCTGATCAGCAATCGGCACTTTGGAAATCTTCGCGCAGGAGTCGGTTGTGCAACTCTGTATCTGATGTTGCCTTACACGGCTCAGATGACAGGACGTGTCGACCATGCGCTTCCCGCGGCACTCTTGCTCTGGGCCATTTTGACCTACCGGCGGCCCTTGATTGCCGGGATGTTCGTGGGTTTAGCTGGCGGGCTGGTTTACTATCCGCTATTTCTGCTGCCGTTATGGATCAGCTTTTACTGGCAACGCGGTGTACGAAGCTTTATCACTGGCACGGCATCGATGCTGGGCCTGCTAATGCTGGCATTGTGGTTTGATAATTCATCTAGTTTGGACGTTCACCTGAAACACATGTTCGGTGTTCTCAACCCCTACCGGGAAGCTGCAGAGCTCCAAGGACTATGGGCACTTGGTTGGAACCCGATTTGGCGTCTGCCTGTGATCGTTGCCTATGTCATCTTGAGTGCATTTTTTGCAATCTGGCCTGCACAAAAAAATCTCGGTACCATTTTGAGTGGCTCTGCAGCCTTGATGATTGCGGCTCAGTTTTGGCATGGTGAGAGTGGCGGTCTTTACATTGCATGGTTCCTGCCGGTGCTGCTGCTGACGATCTTTCGTCCAAATCTGCAGGATCGCATCGCATCCAAGGTGGTCGCAGGACCAAAGGCAAGTCAGGGATCGAAAACGGAGATTGAAACAGTTTGAACGAATCCGCACCGGATCATCCTTCACATGGTGCATCCGCAGCCTTGGAACGCTACCAGGCACAATTGCAGTCGATTGACGACACGCGTGCATCATTACGAATCAAGGATCGCCAGTTCAGTAAAGTCCGCGCGATTCTATTTTTAGGATCGGTAGCGTTTCTGTTCATCGGCTACGGCTTTGATGGGCTCCCCTATGTCGGTTGGATCGGCTGGGCTGCAATGGGGTTATTTCTAGTGGCAGTGACTGCCAACGAGCCCATTCGGGACAAGCTGGATGAACTGGGACGTCATCGCAATGTCGTCCGACGTTTGATCGCAAGGGTCGAACGTGACTGGGATCGTCTTTCCACCAAAGCATTGGCCAAACAACTGGCCGAAGTGGAGCTTCCCGGGCACCGTCGTGATGTGGCCAGTGATCTCGACCTGCTGGGACATGCATCCCTGTTTCATCTTATATCGATGGCAGCCACGACCCCGGGCATACGCACTCTGGCAAATTGGTTAGCTGGCCCAGCGGAAGCCACTGATGCCAAACAACGCTGGATAGCGGTCAACGCTTTGGCGCCGATGCGCGACGAGCGGCTACGTTTCTACACACTTGCCAGACAGGTTGCCGACAGTACGGGCGATCCTGAAAACTTCATCCAATGGGCCACCGGTCGGGCATGGCTCGAAAAACGGCGTTGGTTGGTTGTCTGGTCCAACATTTCATCGGTGTTGGCTGGCGTTTTGCTGCTGATTGCCGTGATTAGCGGCCTGGGGTTGCTGACCGCTCAAATCTTTATCGGAAGCCTGATCGGGATGGGCTGCTTGATCGGCATCAATCTGGGGCTGACCACGCTGCTGCTGGGCCCCGCCCATGCGATTTTTGCGATTGCCATGGCGAATCGCCGCGCGGTGAACGACTATGAAGAAATCTTTTCCTCTGCCCAGTGGCTACCCAAACCTGCGGACGACTCGGACGCTGGTGTTCTGGCGCAGATACGCCACATCATGCTGGATAGCGAGCGATCAGCGGGGGCAGGAATGCGTGCTCTGCAAAAAGTCGCTGCAGCCGGTGGGTTACGACAATCGGCTGGCACTTTTCTGATCTACCTGCCGCTACAAGGACTGACCTTGTGGGATGTTCGTGTTCTGAAGCGACTGGAAGACTGGCAAGCCGAGTACGCAGCCGAGGTCACCGGCTGGTTCGAGTCACTTGGCCAGCTGGAATCTCTGGTTTCAGTAGCCGCCATTCGGGACGAGTACCCATCATGGTCGCAGCCTGAATGGGTGTCTGCCTCGGATGCCCCCGCCATCATCGCAACCGGAATCGGGCATCCACTGTTGCCGGATAACGCACGTGTCTGCAATGACGTTCAAGTAGGGCCGCCAGGAACAATCCTGCTTGTGACCGGCAGCAATATGTCGGGCAAAAGCACAATACTGCGAAGCATCGGGCTGAATGTTGCTTTGGCAGCAGTCGGAGCCCCAGTCTGTGCCCAGAAATTCTGTTTACCATCCACCGAACTGGCCACCAGCATCCGGGTCAGCGATAACGTAGCTGAAGGTGTTTCCTTCTACATGGCAGAATTGAAACGTTTAAAAAGCGTGGTCGATCATGCCCGGGAAATGGCACGCACCAACGACCGCGTTTGCTTGTTTCTGTTGGACGAAATTCTGCAGGGAACGAACAGCCGCGAGCGACAAATCGCGGTGGTGCAGGTACTGCGCCATCTTATCGAATATCAATCCATCGGTGCCATCAGTACCCACGACCTCGAATTGGCTGATGAACCGGAACTGCAATCGGTGGGACATGCCGTCCACTTCCGTGAGACGATTCGCCCTGATGCAGAAGGCAATGAACAAATGACCTTTGATTACATGATGCGGGAAGGCGTCTCACCGACCACCAACGCATTACGTCTGCTCGAGATGGTGGGTCTCGGCCAGCAAGACGATTAAACCAACGAAATCGGATGGACCTGTGATTTCAGAACTTGCGAATCGGCAGATGATCATCCTGACGGATGGGCATTCCAATCCGATCACTGCCAAGACTGCCTGTAGTGTTCTTCGCTACTGCCAAAATGAAGTGATTGCTGTTCTCGATGTTGCCGCAGCTGGACAAACAGCAGAACAATTGCTGGGAGCGGGAGGCAAGATCCCGGTCATCGACAATCTGGATGCTGCCCCTGATGCGAAAACCTTGCTAATCGGCATCGCGCCTCCGGGTGGAAAAACACCCGCGCACTGGCGTCCGATTATCCTCTCTGCCATCAACCGAGGCATGAACGTCGTGTCGGGGCTGCACGAGTTTCTGGCTGATGACACTGAATTTGCTGCCGCGGCTGAAACAGCTGGAACCGAGCTGATTGACGTGCGACGCAATGACGAGCATGACGTAGCCCATCGTGACGGCCTGCGTTCGGATTGTCTTCGCATTCTGACCGTGGGTCAGGACTGCTGTGTCGGCAAAATGGTTGTTTCGATTGAGCTGACCCGGGATTTGAAAGCCCGAGGACAGACTACGAAATTTGTGGCAACAGGACAAACAGGAATCCTGATCGCTGGTGATGGTTGCCCCATTGATTGCGTGGTCGCGGACTTCATCAGTGGAGCAGTTGAAAAACAGATTCTCGCAGGTCAACATCACGACATTCTTTGCATCGAAGGGCAGGGCAGTTTGGCCCACCCCCGGTATTCGGCAGTCACATTGGGCTTGCTGCATGGGTCGATGCCACACGGCATGATTCTGTGCTACGAAGCGGGTCGTGAAACGGTCAACGGCATGCCCAACATCGGGCTCAAGAGCCTCTCTGAGTTGAGAGAAGCCTATGAATCCTCTGCTAGGTTGATGATGCCAAGTCAAGTGATTGGGATCGCCATGAACAGTCGCCTGCTGTCTGCCGAAGCGGCAGAAGTAGAACGTGATCGCGTGCGGCAGGAATTCGACCTTCCCGTTTGTGATGTATTCCGCCACGGACCCGACGAACTGACCGAAGCCGTTCTGCAACTCAAACAGCAACTTGAAAACCAGGTGGATCAGTGATGACAAACGCGGGACTAACGCTGTCGCTTCATCAATGCGAACTGCCGCTGAAGCACCCCTTCACGATTTCCCGCTCGACTATCACCACACAACCTACCGTGATTGTGCAATTGAGTGATGGCACGCGACACGGCTTTGGTGAAGCCACCACCAATGATTACTACGGCATGACATTGGATCGAATTGTCGCTGCAGTCGAGTCAGTACGAACCCAAATCGAGTCCGTGACGAATCTTGATCCCGTAGAACTGTGGGAACAGCTCAGCCGTTTGTTGCCGGAGGACCCTTTTGCACTGTGCGCCATTGATCAGGCAGCTTATGACCTGTGGGGAAAGCAAAACGGAGCTGCGGTTTATGAACTTTGGAACCTGCAAACCAACCAGGTGCCGGTTTCCAATTTCACCATTGGCATCGACACTGTCGAAAACATGATCGCCAAACTGAACGAGGTTCCTGATTGGCCTGTCTACAAAATCAAACTTGGCACGTCGGATGATCTGCGGATCATTGCCGAACTGCGTCGCCACACCGAAGCCGTTTTCCGCGTAGATGCCAATTGTGGCTGGGGCGTCGATGAGACCATCGCCAATGCGAGACAACTACAGGAGATGAACGTCGAGTTCATCGAACAACCCTTGCCCGCAGAAGACGTGGAAGGGTCATTCCGTGTCCATGAGCAATCCGTACTGCCAATCATTGCCGACGAAAGCTGCATCACCGAAGCTGATGTCGCTGGATGCAAGGGCAGATTTCACGGCATCAACATCAAATTGGTCAAATGCGGAGGGCTCACGCCCGCTCGCCGCATGATTGATCATGCACGCCAACTGGAACTGCGAGTGATGGTGGGATGCATGACAGAATCAACCGTCGGAATTTCAGCCATCGCACAACTGTTGCCGCTGCTCGACTACGTTGACATGGATGGTGCCGAACTGCTGGCTGAGGACATTGCCCGGGGCGTGCGAGTCGAACGCGGAGTGTGCCAATATCCAAACCTGCCGGGAACAGGGGTCGAACTATTGTCGACCGCATGACGCAACTGGCACGTAACTCTTGTTCGAAAGGCGGGCTGACGAGAGTGCCAGCACGAAGACCGGTAATCTGTCTGCTGGCTCGAAAAAAAGCGGGTGAAGGGAATCGAACCCTCGTATCCAGCTTGGGAAGCTGATGTTCTACCATTGAACTACACCCGCATTGAAAGCGGACTGCCGAAGCCTGACTGACAGCACGATCGAGTCAGGCAAGCCTCTGGCAAGAAGTTTCATCCACCATTGAACAGATGTCAATGGAAGGAAGTACCGGAATTCAAACCAGGAAACGGCGGGTACAGTTTGTCGAAAGAACAAAACTTGTCTCGAGAACAAAACCACCCGTTTGTCTAAAGAACAAAACCACCCGTAGTGAGACAGAACGCTAACAACATGCACAGCCACACCAGATCAAGAAAGTGCCAGTACTGGGCCGCAAAGTCAACCGGCCAGTGTCGTTCATGATCGTAACGCCCCAACCCCGAGCGAATCGAAACAACGGCCAAAGCGATCACCCCACCCACCACGTGAGCGGCATGCAGCACGACTAAAACCACCACCATTCCTGCAACCCCCTTACCCGTGCCGCCATCCAGTGCGGGGCCTGCCAGAAACTCACTCATCGCATCAAACTGAATGCCCATGAAAATGACCGCTGTGATGCCACTGATCAGCAGCAAAAGGCTGGTTGCAAGACGCTTCTCTCGGCGGATCGTTCGCGTCGCTGCATGCACGAGACCACTGATAACCAGCAGGCACGCAGTACTGATCAAGAACATCGACGGCAAGGGAGTGGCGGACTGCGGATCGCCACGGCGCGAGTAGGCATAGATCCCATACAGCAAAATGCTGCTCAGAAAAAAAATGACCAACGACAGGAGGAACAGCATGCCACCAATATGATGCTGCTTGTCACTCGGCAAAATCGTTTTCGACTTTTGCAGTTGCGAAGTCCTGAAAAAGATCATTAATCATCCGTCTATCGAGAACCTGACCTATCTTGAACCGCAGCAAGGAAGCTCCATTAACCGGCAGGAAACTGTCATGGGTTTGCCGAAAAAGGATTCACGTAACCGGGTGTGTCACCAAAGCAGGTCCCCATCGCCCTTGCGGTCTGGACGGCGGAACCTTGAGGATCAACTGTTCGCAAGTCGCCGACAGCAGCCTCGATGGATACGTCCAGAATATCCGGCGGATCATAGCAGACCATCTGGCCGAATTTCTTCTCAACGATCAGGCGAACCGCATGCGCCCCATATTGGCTCGACAGAACCCGATCAAAGGTTGTCGGACCACCCCCCCGCTGCAAGTGACCAAGTACTACGCAACGCACATCCTGATCGATTCGTTGATCCAATTCCTCCGTTAGGATCTGACCAATTCCCCCCAATTTTTTCTGCAGGTTCTGCGACTCCTGAGTAACAACCGCCCCATCTGGCAACTCTGCGCCCTCGGCGACAACCACCAGCGTAAAGTTCTTGCCCATCCGAGTCCGTTCGTCGATCTTTGCAACAATGTTATCGTACGTCCAAGCAACTTCAGGGATCAGAATCACATCACCGCCACCGGCGATACCACCATACAGGGCAATCCAACCCGTATGCCGTCCCATCACCTCCAACACCATCACCCTGCCGTGACTCGCAGCAGTCGTATGAAGACGATCCAACGCGTCAGCACAACAAAGAACCGCACTGTTGAATCCGAACGTGTATGCAGTGCATGACAAGTCGTTGTCAATCGTTTTGGGAACGCCGACGACTGGCAACCCCGCTTCGTGAAATTGCAAGGCGGTCGATAACGAGCCATCACCACCCACGACAATCAACCCCTGCAGTCGGAAACGGTCAAAGGTCGCTCGCACCTGGTCCAATATTCCATCGGCAAGTTCGGCTCGCCCATCTTTACCAACGCGAGCACCAAAGCGACCCTTGTTCGTCGATCCAAGCATAGTGCCACCCTGCACCAGGATTCCGGAGGTCGATTGGAGCGTGAGCAACTGACATTGGATCGGATCAATCAGCCCCTCAAAGCCATTCTGAAATCCAATCACTTGATAACCAAGCCAACATCCAGATTTGGTCACACCACGAATGACTGCGTTCAGGCCAGGGCAGTCGCCACCGGAAGTCAAAATCCCGATTCTTGGACGTTCATCTAACTCTGCAGCGATTCCATTTGCTTTTAAATCATCTGCCATGTGAGTCACGCCCTGTTGGGTTGTCGCTAATGAAGCGGCTTTAAAAAGAGTCTTTCGGACTGAAACCCACCACCGAACCACAGCCCACACTGCAGACCGCCAATCGCATCGCCACCGAAGGGAACGACCGGCAGACAGTGAATCACATGGCATTCAGTCAAAGCACTTAGTTTGGTTGATTTTTCGCCGCTGGACAGGAGGGGTAACGGGAACCTGCCAGCCCGCACCCCGTTCGGCTAATTCCTGAGCCATCAGGGGAAAATTGTTAGAAAAACGCAACTGAAACATAAGCTTCGTGGGCCCTGTTGCGGGCTCAAATTTCCCCGGTTCGTCTTGACGTTCTCCACTCAATCTCGGTACGGATTCTTCTTATGGAAGTGGAAGATTCCTTCGCCGTGCGCCGTCCGCAAAGATGGAGCGAACCGATGGATGCGTCGATGGCAGATGCAGACGTCTTGTGGCTACGCTCTCGCGAACCCTTTGCAAGCATGGATGCCAGGTCTTTTCCACGCTCCATTCCGCTGGAAGGGATCCTTCGAAACGATTGTCGAATCAAGCGATGTGAACCGGGCGAGATCATTGTTCGCGAGGGGGACTATGGGAGCAGTGCTTTTCTGGTGATAGCAGGCAGCACCAAACTCATTGTTGATTCATTGGACCCGGCCAACGGGGACGCTCCACACCGCAAAAGCTCTCTTGGTTCCAGGCTCTGCGTCACTTTCTTCGCCGTTCAGATGTGGTCGAGTCGCGTGATCCCGAAGAAGTGACCACGACTTTAGATTCGTCCGATCATCCATCCAGCACGATTCGCCAGGTTGATGACCGCCCTGCCATCTTTCTGCAGGATTTCAATGCAGTGCTACGTGACCATCCGACGGTGGAATTGGGACCCGGCGAACTTTTTGGCGAAGTCGCAGCCATGTACCGGTCGCCGCGGACAGCCACCGTCATCGCGGAAACCGAAGCGACTCTTCTGGAGATTCGTTGGCAAGGATTGCGAATCCTGAGGCATGACCAACGTTTCGCAGCCAGCTTGGACATGCACTATCGCAAACACTGGTTGAACGTGCACCTGCGAGAGGTTTCGCTGCTTGGCCATTTGCCCGAAGCCAGTCTGATGCGTGTTGCCAAGGCGACCCAAATGCGATCGTTCGGCCGTCTGGAATGGAACGCGGACTACAAGAAAACGCGAACCCTACCGGTTGAGCAACAGATCGAGTCCGAACCCATTGTTTGTGAAGCGGGTCGCATTCCAACAGAATTGGTCATCATCCGCAGTGGATTTGCCCGTCTATCACAACAGCACGGTGCTTCGCACCGTACCACCGCCTACTTGGGAAAAGGACACGTTTTTGGACTGGAAGAGATTGCGTACAACAGCGTGCGTCCAGCGAATACGCCACCGCTCAGTTTACAGAACACGCTGCGAGCGGTTGGCTTTCTGGACGCATTGTTCATCCCGGCTGAATCGTTTGCCGCTGACATCCTGCCACATGTACGCCGCAGAGAGCTACCTGACAAAACAGCCAGCTTGCTGTTTCAATCAACCAAAGAGCGACTGGACGAAGGAACCGATCGATATCAGA
Organism: Rubripirellula sp.; assembly: GCA_028823035.1. Taxonomy (GTDB): domain Bacteria; phylum Planctomycetota; class Planctomycetia; order Pirellulales; family Pirellulaceae; genus Rubripirellula. The sequence goes on along the minus strand of JAPKCI010000014.1, from coordinate 29,399 downwards.
ACACAAGTCAAACGACACCGAGCGGTGCACTTGAACCAGACATTGCAAGTGAGACCAGCCAACAGGTCCGTCAAACTGGCTTGCTGGAATTCATGGTTCAGAGCCGCCTTAACAACGGACGACAGGCCATGGTCATCGACTTGCATCGATGCACCCGCTGTGACGATTGCGTCAAAGCCTGTGGCGATGCACACAACGGCAATCCTCGTTTCGTTCGGCAAGGTCTCTCGCACGACCGACTGCAGGTTGTCCAGGCCTGCATGCAGTGCAGCGATCCGGTTTGCATGATCGGATGCCCGACCGGATCAATCACACGGGATTTGGATTCGGGGGTCGTTCAGATACACGAGTCCATTTGCGTTGGCTGCGGAACCTGCGCCGCTGCATGTCCGTATGACAACATTCGCATGGCTGAAGTTTTTGATCATCAGGGACGGCCCTACCGCGACATGACCACCGACTTGCCGATTGTCAAAGCCACCAAATGCGATATGTGCAGCAATCTGCCATCAGGTCCAGCATGTGCGGCGGCCTGCCCCCACGATGCGCTTGTCCGAATTGACCTGACCGAGTCCAAGCCACTTCAGGAGTGGCTCGACCTGCGGAGCTAGATCAATGCCCTTACATTCATTCCGCAATCGTCGTCGAATCGCTTTAGTGGCGACGTTCATGGCCCTGCTGATGATGTTTGCCATTGTCTGGATACAGGAGGGTCGATTGGCAGATGTCTCACTGCTAACTGGCGGCACGCTGTTGACCTGCATCTTGCTGCTGGGACTTTTCGGCATGCGACGTCGGCTGCCAATTTTGCCTTTGGGCAGTGTCAGCACATGGACTCAAATCCACATTTACATGGGATTCTTTACGACAGGTGTTTACTGGATGCACGTTCCCAGCCTGATTGGCAACGGTATCTTTGAGGGCATGCTCTCGATCGTCTTTCTTCTGGTCACAGCGAGCGGTTTCCATGGGCTCTACGCCTCACGAACTCTGCCAAAACGCTTGACAACCGTAGAGGGTCATCACCGCTTTGACCGAGTCGAATGGCACCGCGGACAGATCGCCGATCACGCCAAGCACCTGCTGGAAGAATTGAGCGTCCACGTGGGAATCCCGGTGCTTGGCAGTTTTTACACGGAGCATCTGAATCCATTTTTTAGTTCAGGACCCTCGTTGTCTTATGTGCTGATACCAACCGGCGGTCGGCGGCGCCGACTGCTGAGTGGTTTGAAGGATCTGGAGCGACATCTGGAAAGCGAGGACCGGGGGACCGCCGGACAATTCGCCGCATTGGTCCGCCATCGAGACGACCTGGACTACTAATTCGCGTTGCAACTTCGACTACGTTTATGGGTCGCCTTTCACAGCATTCTTACGCTGGCGCTAGTCGTGGGCGGAATTGTCCATGGCTGTATGGCCATCCGCTTTTCCGGATAAAGAAGCCTTCGAATCCCTGAACTCCAGATCTGACACGCGATCGCCGCCGCTGAAACCCTGGCTCGTGGTTATCGGCAATTGATCACAGAAATTTCCAGCCAAGACCATCCCGCCTTGATCAACCGTTCCAAACGTCTGGGGGTGACACCCAACAGTATCAGAATGCTGCTTCGCCCCCTGTCCCCGCAATTGGTCGATGAGGCAAGACAGGCCTGGTTCTCAACAACGACTCCGCCCGACGGCCAACTGGCACCAAATCCCCTTCAAAACAAGGACGAGACGACTGGGCGTCAGAGCAACAGTGACTCCAACGATCTCCTCAGTTCCCCGCTCGATGCTTCCGACCTGCCTGAATCGAATCGGTTGTCAGACGACTCCTTGAGCGAGATTGAAAAGCCATCCGACGAAGCCCCGCTTGCGAGTGACCCGTTGACGGGCATCACACCAGCATCAAGCGAGGGATCATCGTCTGGTCAGACGTTCGATGCCGACGAGATGCAGCCGGCGGGTGACTGGTTCCACAACGAGATCCGTTTGGCGATAAGATACCGAGGTGCAGGTCATGACGATCCGGTTTTAAAATCGATGATTGATGTGATTCGACAACTACCAGAGGGCATGGCCGTCAGGGATCGTTTGCTGAAAAATCGTGCAGTCGCCGCTTGCCTCGCTTGTCACCCAGGGGCCATCAGCACCCCTGGTGAGTGGCGAAGCAGACCACTATCCAATGCCAGACAATTCACAAAATTCACGCATCTATCCCATCTGAATGTAGCCGAACTTTCAAACTGCAAGCATTGTCACCGTGTCGCTGATCACCAAACGCCGACGGAGGCTCACACCGGCAACGTCGCTGTGGACACGCACGTCGGCAGCCTCGACTTCCTGCCGTTGACCCGGGATGCGTGCAGCGACTGCCACCGCCCCCATGCCAATGGTGACAATTGCACGACCTGCCACCGGTACCACATTGATCTACACAAGACACATACGATTTTCAGCAACGACTGACCAGCGTGTTTCCAGCCGGACAGGCGTCGGCTTTGACCACATTCTGAATGAACAGGCACACTCATGAGAATCCTGATGATTCAGCACAGTGCCGCAGATTCTCTGGCATCGGCCAATAGCGTAATCGATGCATTGGGGCATGAAATCGTTGCTGTTCGTGTCGATCGCCAGCAACCCATTCCAGTGTCGGTTGAATGTGATGCAATGATCATGCTCGGTGGTCCCTTCCCACTGACAGCACCCCACAGGCCCGCGTGGATTGCTGAAGAGCAGGACCTGATACGCAAGTATGTTGAAAGTGACCGACGCATTCTGGGCATTTGCCTTGGAGCACAGATTTTGGCCTCCGCACTGGGGGCAACCGTCCAACGCAATCAACAACCAGAACTGGGATGGCATGAGATCCGACGCACTTCCCGAGCATCATCCCTGGCGAATCATGGCTTGCCCGATCAGATGACGGTCTTTCACTGGCATCAGGATACATTTGACATACCATCCGGAGCAGACCGACTGTACGAATCATCTGGATGTCGCAATCAAGCCTTCTCTATCGATGATCGGATCTTCGGTCTGCAATTCCATCTCGAGGCAGACGCGCGAACCATTCGGACATTCCTTGCCATATCTACACACCGAAAGCTTTTGGGAAACGGGGTACAAAACAAAGCCGAGATCATGGCCGAAATCCCGCAGTATTTACCCGAGCAGATAAATCACTTGCGTGCTTTTCTGTCACTCCTGCTGCCCCAGCAGGAAGCAAATCAAAAAGGCTGATGGCCAAACTCTGCAAGTGATTCGGTGACGATCACTCTGATCCGAATCGCGTCGGCAAGTCGCAGCAGATTATTCAAGTCGCAGCAGATCATCATTGTGGAGATACGACTTCCTGCGTCTGAAAGACCTCGCGAAAGAAGCCGATCACCGTCTGGTACGTTTGGGGACTGATGAAGGTCAGCATGTGCCCCTGCTTGGGGATCACAGCCAGCCGACTGTCGATTCCAACCTTGACTTGTGCCTGATGAAATTGACGGGTTCCCGCCAATGGCACGAGAGCATCACCTTCACCATGAAAGAGTTGCGTTACAGGATCATTCTCTGACACGTGTGCTGCTGGTGAAGCCGCAATATACGCGGCTTGTTTTTCTCTTCTCGTGCCTCCAAGAAAGTACGCCAGGGCGCCGTTGTCGATCGGCAGCGACCGAAAATCACAAGGTGGTCCGCCAGCACAAACAGCACGAATTTTGGGGAGCTGTTTCCATTTCGGATCCTCGATGGGCCAATCACTGGCTGCTGCCCTTACCTGCATCGACTCATCAGCCAGAGAAGCCAATAATGCCGATAAGTGCCCACCTGCCGAATAACCGAACAGTCCAAACTGATCCAGATCAAACTTCAAACGCTTCGCATTCTGATTCACCCACACCATGGCCGATCGCACATCATCGACCTGAGCAGGAAACTTGTAACCGGGTGCCAACCTGTAATTGATCGTCACTGCCACAAATCCCTCTTTGGCAAACAATCGCGAATAGGCTGCGATCGTCCATTTGTCACCAGAGACCCAACCGCCTCCGTGAACCACCACAATCACGGGATAGCCGGTCGCGGGCGGCTCGGTTGCGGGAAAGTAAACATCACACAAGCCAGCTCGGCCGGGCTGTTCACTGAATCGCTGGTCCTTTTCAATGCGAATAGGACGGGGCCGAGAAGTTTTTTTGACGGCGGCAACGTCGCCCACCGGGTCATTCGTCGTTTCAGAATCTGCCTCAGCAGCCTCAGCAGAACCTGTTTTTGGCGGTCCAGCGGTTGTGTCCCCGGCAGGCTCATCCCCCCAACCTGAGTGTGTCCAGCACGATCCGACAGTCATCAAAAGCACCGCCGGAAAGGCCCAACGAGCGGGTAAGTAAGCGATCGCATTGGGTCTGTAAGGCATAGGTTGAGTTTTCATACCAAGCGGGCGGTGGGAGGAATCTAGCCTCCACGTATAATACGGTATCGAATCTCCTAGCTGAATCTCAACCACCGGACGCCTCTCAATGTCAGTCGAGCTAAACACGGTACCTGAAGCAGTCGAGGCCATCCGTCGGGGCGAGGTGGTCATCGTTGTCGATGCGGAAGACCGCGAGAACGAGGGTGATTACATCTGTGCAGCGGAAAAAGCGACCCCCGAAATCATCAACTTCATGCTCAGCGGACGAGGCCAATTGTGCGTTTCGATCCTGCCAGAGGTTTCCAAACGCCTGGATCTGAATCCGGTCGTGGTTCAGAATGACGCGCCACTGAAAACCGCCTTCCTGACTCCCATCGACATTCGGGAAGCCAAAACCGGCATCACGGCGACGGAACGCAGCAAAACGATTCGTCGGTTGGCTTCTCCTGAGTGCTGTAGTGAAAACTTCGTTCGCCCTGGGCATGTTTATCCATTATTGGCAAAACAGGGCGGTGTGCTTCGTCGTGCCGGCCACACCGAGGCGGCGGTCGATCTGGCACGAATGGCCGGCTTGGCACCAGCCGCGGCTCTGTGCGAAATCCTCGATGATTCGGGCGAGCGGGCAACCCGCGACCGATTGGGCGAAATCGCTAAATCAAAAAACCTGAAAATCATTAGCATCGAGCAACTGATCGCCCACCGACGCGTGAGCGAGAAACTGATCAGTCGAGATGCCGAATCCCAGCTACCGACACGGTACGGCAACTTTCAGATCATTGTTTTCAGTGTTCAGTACGAAGCACAGGAACCAATCGCCCTGGTATTCGGTGATTTGACTGCTCCAGGTCCACCACCTCTGGTGCGAATGCACAGCAGCTGTTTCACAGGTGATCTGGTTGCCTCGCTACGATGCGACTGCGGCGATCAACTGCATATGGCATTGAAGATGATCAGCAGCGAAGGGCGTGGAGCACTGGTTTACCTTCCACAGGAAGGTCGGGGCATCGGCCTGGCCCAGAAGATTCGAGCCTATAGCTTGCAGGACAATGGTCTGGATACAGTCGAAGCCAACCACGCACTCGGGTTCAAAGCGGACATGCGAGATTACGGGATCGGTCTGCAGATCCTCAAAGATCTCGGGCTCAGTGAGGTCCGCTTGCTGACCAACAACCCCAAGAAGACCGAAGCTTTCAATCTTCGTGGATTTGATCTGCGCGTGGTCGATCAGGTACCCATCGTTTCACCGGTGAACGAGCACAACCAACGCTACCTTGAAACCAAACGCGAAAAGATGGGTCATCAGCTGCCCGATATGTAAGAGCTGTCGCGGCTGACGTCGCCAGAACTCAGAATCACTGCATCGCTGCTGGTCAGTCACTTTGTACAGCAGCCCCGGGCAGATAGAATGCCGTTGCCGGTCGCAGTCGATCTGTTTCCCCTTCCGATCCTGATTCCATTTCCCAGCACCGTTCGTTCATGACCACTTCAGCCGAAAATGAATGGCCTCGTCAGGTTGCCATCCTGGGTGTCGGGCTATTGGGTGGCAGCGTCGCATTGGCTCTGCGGCGTGCCCTTCCCCAGACTCGATTGGTGGGTTTTGCTCGCAGTCCAGAGAAGCGGCAATACCTGTCTGAACAGGGGATCATCGATCTGCCTGTTGCAACCTTGCCCGAGGCCTGTCAGCAAAGCGATGTGGTGGTGGTGGCCGCCCCCGTCGATCGAATCGCCGAAATGGTGGTGTCGGCAGCCGAATCGTCGCCGCCAGACTGTCTGATTACGGATGTGGGCAGCACCAAACATCGGATTGTATCGGCTGTCGCTGAACATCTCGATGCGGCGAAAAAATTTGTGCCCGCCCACCCGATTGCCGGCTCAGAGAAATCGGGTCCCGCACACGCCACTGACTCGTTATTTGACGAAAAACTGGTCGTCCTGACGCCGACAGAAACAACCGAGCCAAAACTGCTGGAAAAAGCCCACCGCTTCTGGCGTCTGACTGGCGGACAAACCTGTGAAATGACGCCATCTGAGCACGACACCCACTTGGCAGCGATCAGCCACATGCCACACTTGGTGTCAGCATTAGTTGCCAAAATGGCTGCGTCTGAGGCTCTACCGCTGGCGGGGACCGGATGGCGGGACATCACTCGCGTTGCGATTGGCGATCCAACACTCTGGACTGCCATCTGTAGCGAAAACCGAACAGCAATTGGTGGCGAACTGGAGCGACTTGCAGACGAACTGGGACGACTACGCCAATTGCTGCAGGATGCGGATGACGATGCCTTGCATCGCTGGCTTTCCAAAGCCAAAGAGATCAGAGAACTGTCTCCTTAAGACGAACTTGCACTGAATCAATCACAGGGTCTGAGAACATGCCGCTTTGGCAAATCGATATTTACCCGGCAGACGGTCAGATCGATCGTGAGGCCACCCGGACAGCGGAAGAGATCGCCGAACTTGGTCTCGGTGACCAGATCTCGGTCGCATTCGCCCGAAGTTTTCTTATCCAGGGCGATTTTGTTCTGGCCGAAGCAAACCGTTTGGCTGAAACACTGCTGTGTGATGCCGTCACCGAGAGATCGGTGGTTGCGATCGCTGGTCAGGACTCCCTGAACGAACCCCCGGGAACACAGACAACGCTCGTCAACGTTTTACCAAAGCCTGGCGTCATGGATCCGGTTGCCGCCAGCACCATCGGAGCAGCCCAGGACGCAGGCTTTGATGTTCATGCAGTACGAACCCTCCGTAAGTACTGGTTGGGTGAACTTGACGAATCATCGCTCGACCCCATCTGTCGCCGCGCTCTCTCAAATGATGCCATCGAACAAGTGGTGGTCGGGCCACTGGAAATGGATCAACTGGACATTGGATCGCCATACAGTTTCGAATTGGTGACCGTCCCAATCCGGGATCTGGATGATGACGGACTGGCGCAACTGTCTCGCGAAGGCCAACTGTACCTGACACTGGTCGAGATGCAGACCATCCGCGCTCACTTTGTTTCCCTGGGAAGAGATCCCACTGACATTGAACTCGAGTCAGTCGCGCAAACATGGTCCGAGCACTGCAGTCACAAGACGCTGGCAGGCCGAATTCATTATCGGGGGCCGGGCCTGAACGATGCCAGCGTGCTGGACGAACGCCAGTTCGACAACATGCTGAAAGAAACCATCTTCGCTGCAACACAATCAATTCGTAAATCTCTGGGTGACGATGACTGGTGCGTAAGTGTGTTCAAGGACAATGCGGGAGTCGTCACATTTGATGACGACTATCACGCCTGTTTCAAAGTTGAAACGCACAACCATCCATCGGCCTTGGAACCCTATGGTGGGGCGAATACCGGAATCGGTGGCGTCATTCGTGATCCGATGGGCACCGGCATGGGTGCCAAACCTGTCTGCAACACCAATGTATTCTGCTTTGCGCCACCCGAAACAGATGTCGAATCACTGCCCCCCGGTGTGCTGCACCCCCGACGGGTCATGAAAGGTGTCGTGGCTGGAGTGCGGGACTACGGCAACCGGATGGGAATCCCCACCGTCAACGGTGCCGTTTATTTTGATCGTCGATATCTCGGCAACCCGCTAGTTTACTGTGGCAACGTGGGCATGATTCCCGTTGGCATGGAGGAAAAAGAAGTCAAGCCGGACGACTTGATCGTTGCAATCGGTGGTCGGACCGGACGTGATGGCATTCACGGAGCAACCTTCTCCTCAGCCGAATTGACCAGCGAATCCGAATCGCTATCCGGCGGTGCCGTGCAAATCGGCAACGCGATTACCGAAAAGATGGTACTGGACGTGTTGTTGCAAGCACGCGACCGCGGGCTATACAACGCTTTGACCGACTGTGGGGCCGGAGGTTTCTCGAGTGCCGTGGGCGAAATGGGCGAAGAAGTCGGCGCAGAAGTTTGGCTCGACAAAGCCCCACTGAAATATGATGGTCTTAACTACACCGAAATCTGGATTTCAGAAGCCCAGGAACGCATGGTTCTCTCAGTGCCAGCGGATAGCTGGGATGAACTCAGAGAATTGTGCGAAAGCGAAGGAGTCGAAGCAGCCGTACTGGGGCGTTTTGCACCTACCGGGCGGTTGCAACTGACCTATCACGGCAAAGTCGTCGGTGACATTGCCATGAGCTTCCTGCATGACGGACGCCCGCCGGTCATTCGTGACGCCGTTTATTCGCCGTCACCAGTCGAACCACTCGATGTCCCCGAACTGACGGCTGAAGAAAATCGCGAGTCTTTGTTGGCTGTGATGGGCAGCCTGAATGTGGCCAGCAAGGAATGGGTCATACGGCAATACGATCATGAAGTTCAGGGCGGCAGCGTTGTCAAACCGCTCGTCGGTCCTCAGTGTGATGGCCCTGGGGATGCCGCAGTGATCCGACCACGCATGGAAAGTCATCGTGGATTGGTTATCTCATGCGGGATGAATCCTCACTACGGCGACTTTGATACGTACCACATGGCAGCCTCGGCCATCGACGAAGCAATGCGAAATGCAGTCGCTGTAGGAGCCGACCCCTCTCGCATCGCTATCCTCGACAACTTTTGCTGGGGATACACCGACCGGGCAGAAACCCTCGGCTCACTCGTGCGGGCCGCAATCGCCTGTCAGGACATCGCGATCACATTGGGGACTCCCTTCATCAGCGGCAAAGACAGCCTGAATAACGAATTCAGCTTTCATAATGCCGACGGCCAACGTGAAACCATCTCGATCCCACCCAGCCTGCTGATCAGCGCCATGGGCCAAATCGATGATGTTTCCAAGGCGGTGACCATGGATGCCAAAACTGCAGGCAACATTGTGTTCCTGGTGGGAACAACCAAAGATGAACTCGGTGGATCCCACCTCGCCCTGGTCCGCGAATGGACCGGTGGTGATGTCCCCAGCGTTGACTCGATATTGGCCAAGGAAACATTCCTGCGGATCCACGAAGCAATTCAGAATCGTTGGATTCGGTCATGTCACGATCTGAGCGAGGGCGGACTCGCTGTGGCAGCAGCAGAAATGGCCATGGCAGGTGGCCTCGGAATGAAACTCGACATTTCGAAAGCAACAACATCCGGCCTGAACAGCACTCAATTCCTGTTCAGTGAGTCAAATACCCGCTTTCTAGTCGAAACGGTTCCGGCCAATGCCGGTGAATTCGAGGGATTGCTCAACTCGGTTGGTGTTCCCGTCTGCCGTCTGGGTACAATCGAGGAAGACAATCAACTTGTCGTCACGGCTGCTGACGGCGTCGTGATGCAAGTCGCTCTCACCGATGCAAAAGCCGCCTGGAAAAAGCCACTCGACTGGTCTTAGTCCACCAAGTAGTTGCGCGAAGCAACCACGTAAATTCCCGCCTGCCCTGCCCATATTTCATGATTTCAACAGTCCACAACGCGACGTGTACTGTCGTCATCTCGCGAGGTCAATCGCGCAACCCTCAAAAGCGGGGACTTGAGCAGGGGATCGCCGACGAAATTGGGAAGCTGGATGGCGTCAAAGTCCTGACCATCCCGCATCTTTATGATCTGCCCAAAACAAGCGATTCCTATCAACAGTTGTCCCAAATCGAAGGGGACATGGTCGTAGTTTCGTGGATCTTTTCCAGAGCTGCACATTGGGTTCTGGATCGGAATGGCATCCAGGGACAAGTCGGCATCATAAATCTGGGCGAATCCGAAGACGACGATGAGAGTCGTGCAGAGGATGGCAGCGATGACCCAAACCTCGATGCAGAACTCGACTCCACCGAGGCCGCGGTTGATCGGGTCACCGACATCTATCCCCGACCCGAGAGAAACATCTACTGCATCGACCTGAAACATGCGAATGACCCGCAAGCCTTCATCAGCGAAATCAAACGCATCCTAGGAGTCGGAACAGACGATCCCAATCGATCCCTTCCCATCGTTGGTGGACAACTCGTACAAGTTGAGGAACAAACATCAAGACGCTGGTACCCAGTGATTGATTTCAGCCGTTGCACAAATTGTATGGAATGCGTTGATTTCTGCTTGTTCGGTGTCTACGGCGTCGACGGCACGGAAAGCATCCTTGTCGAACAACCAGATAACTGTCGCAAAGGGTGCCCAGCATGCAGTCGGGTCTGTCCTGCTAATGCTATCATTTTTCCACAACACAAAGCCCCGGCGATTGCAGGCGGACAAACAGACGGGGACGAGGGTTTCAAGATCGACCTGTCTCAACTCTTTGGGGCTCCCAACAAAAACGAAGACCCCATCGAGACAGCTGCCCGTGAACGAGACGAGCAACTATTGCTGGTGGGACGCGACACAATTGGCATCGATGATCAGCTGAAAAAAAGGCAAGCCGATCTCGCCGCGAGTCCCAAAGATGGACTTGATCGGCTGATAGATTCGCTCGATGAATTTGATCTTTAGTCAATTGCCAAAATTCGTGAACAAAGCATTCCATCCTTGTGAGGTCGTTACTTGTAAACTTCAAGGGTGCGATGTCCGATAGCAGTTGTAGGATTTCCTACAACGGAGCTAATTGTGCAGCAACGTCGCCTCCCCTCACAACTGTCTCGTCGCTGCTGTTTTGCGGTTTTACTGGCTTCTGTGTCAGTTGTAACCAGCGGCAAGACAGCCAGTGGCCAAGAATCGCAAGTGCCACCACTACTGTCGATCCCCGCTGAGCGGTCAGATGCTGGTCTGCAACTGCAGTCACCCGTCAATTCGACTCTGAAGATCCGTGTGGCTCGACGCCCATGGTTGCTCGATAAGTTTTCGACGCCGTCTCACAAGCCGTCCATCAAGATGACGCCGCCGAGACCACCAGCGTCGAATCCAGATCCGCCTTCTATCTCTTTGGTCATCCCTGAGGACGGAAGCGGTTGGATCATGCGAGGTCGGGTGAAAAGCCACGTCCCCAACTATGCCGATCTGAAACAAAATCCAGGTCAGTCCACCGGCAAAGATGTTGTCAGCAGCACCCAAACACCTCAGGCCCCACTTGAGGATATTCGGCCAGAGGCGAAGCAGCCTGCACTAACCAACCAGCACAGTGATTCCGCGAAGCCCAGTGATTCCGCGAAGCCCAGTGATTCCGCGAAGCCCAGTGATTCCGCGAAGCACAGTTCCAGTGCCACACTCGGGGCCGGTACGGATGTGTCCAGCAAGACCGCCAAAAAGCCTGAAAAGACGGATACAACCGGTGATCAGGCGGACAAACTAAGTACAACTCCGCAACAGCCTGAGTCAACCAAGCCAACGACCAAGCCAACGACCCAAGGCTCAGGCTCCGACCCCAAGTCCAGCGTGAAACCGGGATCGCCCAGCACAAAGCCAGCATCCGAGAAAACTTCGTCCAAGAAAACCTCGACCCCAGCGACCAAGCCACTGCCAGCAACAACCAAGGGTGAGTCGGAAGAGGGCAACGACGACGCCATCGAAGTTCGCAAGCTGCGACTGCTGTCGGACGGCAGCGTCACTGACAACTCAGGTTTGGCTGCGAGCGAAGCGGCAAAGATTGCAGCTGAGGAGAAAGCTAAGAAGGCTCCGCTGTCTCTATTCGTAGGAAGCGAGAATCCGAAGGCTGTCAAGCTCGACTACACTGGCCGACCTTCTGAACCGCTGAAATTGCAACGTACTGTGTCAGGGATGCAGAATACGATCAAGCAAGGCCTGCGCTATTACTATTCGAGACCTGAGGCGTCCAACGAGCGCAGCAACTGGGGTGTGCTGCATTCGATCATGGTATTCGGTGTCGACACCAAGATCCGGGTCACCAATCGACAATACAGTGCAATTGCCTGGATTGCCGGCAACAACGCATGTCGTGGCCAACGCCTGCTGACTATCAAGAACGATGCCATTTCTGCTCGGAGCGGTGTGGGTCTGCAGGGCCATCAGGCCCAGCTTCTTGCTGTATTTTCACTCTGCGATGTGCCAATCGACTATCCACTCTATGCCGGCGACAAGAAGTTTTCGATCCGGGAAATTATCGAGTCGGAAATGCTGGCTTGCCGCCGCGGTGAGGAACTCACGTTCTCACTGATAGGACTGACCCACTATCTTGACACAGATACCGTCTGGCTGAACTCTAGCGGAGAGACGTGGAGCTTTGAGCGGCTGATCAGGGAAGAACTTGCCCAGCCGATTGTGGGTGCCGCCTGCGGTGGAACGCATCGCCTGATGGGATTTGCACACGCATTACGGAAACGTCGTGCGGAAGGCAAGCCAATCAACGGGCAATGGAAACGTGCCGAAATCTACATGAACGATTTCGAGAAATACGCTTACCGGATTCAGAATCGTGACGGTTCGATGAGCACGGACTGGTTTGAGGGACGGGAAGACAATGGCGACATGGATCGTAAGATTCAAACGACAGGCCATATAGTCGAATGGCTGCTGACGATCACTCCGGATGCAAAGCTCCAGGATCCGCGATTGGTGAAAGCCGTCCGTTACCTTGCCAACACGATGTACAGTGAGCGGAACCACGATTGGAAAATCGGTCCCAAAGGACATGCCCTTAGGTCACTGGCCATGTACTACAACCGGGTCTACGGTGGTCAGACGGCATGGCAATCGGGTTCGATGGCCAAGTCGAACAAGTCATCGCGGCGTTGATCTTCTTTTGGCGTGGCTATCTGTCCGCCGCGTGGGCCATCGACTAGAGTAGGAATTATCCTGTCCCGTTCCTACTTTGGACTCGGCTGTCGATGGCAACGCAACGACTGACAAAACATAATTCCGCGATGGTGTCTACGGCCATTGCTTTGCTGCATGCCAGGAATGCTGACGCTCTATTGATCCTTCTGGACGGATCGACCGACTGGAAGCGGATCGTCGAGCTTACTGGGGACATGGTCAAACCGGTGATCGTGGCATTGGATTCCCAGGACGATCTTGAGGGTGCCGCCGAAGCGGGTCTGAAAACTGTGGCCCTGAACAAGGAAAAGGCGCCGCTACTGGAACGCTTGCAGCACGCCTTGCTAGAGGCAGCCGCTGATGAGCTGATTCGCACCAACGGTGAAGTGGTAGCAGTCTACCGAGGATTTCAACAGAACCGACTGGATTCAATCAGTCATCTGCAGCTTGATGAACGGATGCGTCGCCTGACCAGTCGCGACCTGCAAATGCTGGAAAGCCGCGTTCCTCTGCAAACCATCAAGGTCGTGGTTGATCTGGCTGCCCAGATCGGGCGTGAGGGACGCGAGGGCAAAGCGGTTGGAACGTTGTTTGTCGTGGGTGATACACGCAAGGTCATTGACCACGCCAATGACAGTGGTGTCGATCCATTTCGTGGATACAACAAGAAACACCGCAACCTGCTGGACGCGCGTGTGCAAGAAGATGCCAAGGAGATCGCCCAGCTTGACGGAGCTTTTCTCATCAGCAGTGATGGCGTTATCGAACGCAGCCGTCAAATGCTTGAGGTGTCCCACGAAGATCTGACCATGACCAAAGGGCTTGGTGCGAGGCACTGGGCGGCCGCTGCGATCACACGCAGAACCAAAGCAATCTCAGTCGTCGTCAGCCAGTCAACTGGAACGGTGCGGCTTTACCAGGATGGGAATCTGGTGATGCGTATTGAACCGATGGACAAAGCGGTCAAATGGCAGGAATTCGCCTTCGAACCACCCCCTACACCTCCTGAAGCGTGATTCAGTCGAGTGCATGCGTTGCCGGTATGGTTCTCAGCTTTCACCCAAAAAGTGGCAACTGTATTTTCTTACGCAGGAAGTCCCAGCAATTGGCGAGTTGCCGCCCGGATGTCGGGCTGACGCATCAATGACTCGCCCACCAGAATGCCTTTGACACCTCCTGCGCCCAACCTCTGCACGTCCTCGTGCGTCCGGATGCCGCTTTCACCTACCACCAAACGATCGTCAGGAATTTCGGGCCTGAGTTTCAGTGTGTGGTCAAGCGATGTTTCAAAGGTATGCAGGTTCCGGTTATTGACGCCCACCAGACGTGTGCCCGTTGAAAGCACAGCGGCAAGATTGTCCGGATCAAACAACTCGATCAAAGTCTGCATGCCGAGTTCCAGAGATTGATCATGCAAACTCCGCAGATCTTCTGCGGACAGACATTCAGCGATCAACAGCACACAATCAGCTCCCGCCGCACGTGCCTGGAGCAACTGGTAACGGTCGACAATAAAATCTTTCCGCAGCAGCGGCAGATCAACGGCCTGACGAACGCTGACCAGATAATCGAGCGATCCCTGAAAGAACGGCGCGTCGGTCAGCACACTGATACAGGCGGCCCCGGATTCAGCATAACTGCGGGCGATCTCAACCGGATCGAAATCTTCTCGAATCAGACCAGCCGACGGGCTCGCCCGTTTCACTTCCGCGATCAACTGCACTGCATCCCCCGCGGCAAGCGCCGCATGGAAATCCCGGCAGGGCGGCAGGTCCCCCACCATCGACTCCAACGCATTGATCGGAGTATGGGAAAGATCCGCCTCGATCGTCTTGCGAGTTTCTACGATAATTCTGTCGAGAATCGTCATCAGTGTTTGAAGTGCCGCCTTCCGGTAAACACCATTGGCAGCCCATGCTGATTACAGGCATCGATGACATCGTCGTCGCGACGCGAGCCACCGGGTTGGATGATTGCCATGACCCCGGCTTCGGCCGCCACTTCGATGGAATCGGGGAAGGGAAAGAATGCATCCGAGGCAAGCACAGAACCGGGCGCCTGATCGCCAGCCTTGTCAATTGCAATCTCGACACTGTCGACCCGACTCATCTGGCCAGCACCAACGCCAATCAACGAGGTACCCTTGCCCAGCACAATCGCGTTACTCTTGACATGCCGAACCATCTCCCAGGCAAACGAAACATCGTCCCACATTTCATCGCTGATCTGCGTCTCTGT
Organism: Rubripirellula sp.; assembly: GCA_028823035.1. Classification (GTDB taxonomy): domain Bacteria; phylum Planctomycetota; class Planctomycetia; order Pirellulales; family Pirellulaceae; genus Rubripirellula. Next base: position 14,157 of record JAPKCI010000014.1, on the reverse strand, counting down.
CACTGTTTTCCATTGCAGCGAAGAACTGCTCATGCGATCGGCGTCCTGAATCAGCATGCCGCCGCTAATGAATCGACGCTGAATTGACGGCGCCGGCTCGTCTAGGCGTCCGGCTTGCATCAAGCGGACGTTGTCTCGCCAGCGTGGGCGTGTCGTCAACATCCCTACCGCTTCAGCCTCGAAATCGGGAGCCACAATCGCCTCGATGAACAGACCTGGCTCACAAAGCAATTCAGCAGTGGCCGTGTCGACGGTGCGATTCAATCCAAGAACCGACCCAAAGGCACTGAGTGGATCACCTGCTAATGCTTTCCTGCAAGCAGCCGCTATTTGCTGATCAGTTGCCGCTCCGCAGGGATTGTTGTGCTTCATGACCGACACTGCTGGACTGCCAAAGCCGCGGACGATATCCAATGCGGAATCGAGATCGAGCAGATTGTTGTACGACAATTCCTTGCCACTGATTTGTCTGGCAGAAACAACATTGGCCGAACGGATGTTGGGGTCGCTGTAAACAGCAGCACGCTGATGCGGATTTTCACCGTAACGCAATTGTGACTTGCGTTTAAAGGACAGATGCAGGCTGGCTGGAAATTCGCCGCCAATGTTCTCGCTTCGCATGAAATCGGCAATCGCTCGATCGTATCCAGCAGTGTGGTCAAACGCATCGGCGGCAAATTGCTCTCGTAATGCGAGACTGGAACCGCCGGTCGCCTCAAGCTGCTCCAACAGTTCGCCATACTGTTCAGGACTGGTTGCAACGGCAACATCATGATGATTCTTGGCAGCAGCTCGCACCAAGCTTGGCCCCCCAATGTCGATCTGTTCAACACACTCTTCACGTGTCGCTCCAACCCGCGAAGCTGTAGCAGCAAACGGATACAGATTCACAATCACCAGATCAATCGGCTCGATTCCATGCTCGCCAATCGCGTCCATGTGGTCATCCCGATCTCGAATCGCCAAAATACCACCAAAGATTTTGGGGTGCAGTGTTTTGACGCGACCGTCAAGCATTTCCGGAAAACCGGTGTACTCAGCAACGTCCAGCACGTCGATGCCGGACTGTTCCAGATGCTTGCGAGTGCCACCCGTACTGTAGATACAGACTCCTGCTCGTTGTAAGCCGGCCGCCAAATCGGCGAGCCCCATTTTGTCACTGACGCTAATCAGAGCAGTTCGAATTGGGACGACGTCGGACACGTGCGTTATCGGGGGTTAGGAGGAATTGGGCATTGATGCGGGTAGGCACCGCTACCCGTGCTTTTGTCGTTTGAGACGCGACAGTCCCACAGGATATTCGCCTGCCATGCCTGCCTCTGCTTCCATGCATCTCTGGCATTGGTTTATTGAGGTGATGGCCAATGGTCAACCGGGGACAGGATCGGAACCGATACGTCAAGCAGATTTCATCTGCCAACAGCCCGTTACCGAGCAGAATCAGCCTAATCAAATCGCCGGTGGAAACCGTCACATCCAATGATTCTGAACTTTGCCACCCGTCCTCAACTTCGCCACCAGCCATGCCCAATTTTTCCATTCCAACCGCGTTCATGGTCTTGCCATCACGGCCTCAGCCAATCTGGCGGATCAGATGCATCCACTTGAGCTTTGGACCGGTCTGGCGGCGAACTGTAACGGAGTCGCATAAAACGAGGCACAAACAGCAACTGGCCGTCATTGGGGCCATTGAGGATGCAGCAGTCCTGTCAGCGGACTGCTGTTCCGTCAACATCGCGAAGCTGATCAACAATACAAACGCTAAAAAGACGATGATTCCGGCTCAGGACTCAGTCTGGCCATCCTCAAGGCGGACAGGAATCCCAGCTTCCCTCATGATCCGCTTCGTTTCAGCAATCGTGAATTGACCAAAATGGAAAATACTGGCTGCCAGTGCCGCGTCAGCTTTTCCTTTCTGAATCGCATCGACCAGATGGGCGGGACTGCCTGCCCCGCCACTGGCGACCACGGGAATCGAAACCGCCTCACTGACCGCTGCTGTCACAGGCAAATCATACCCGTCGCAGGTCCCGTCAGCGTCCATGCTGGTCAACACGATTTCCCCAGCGCCCAGGGCCTCGACTTCCCGAGCCCAATCAACGGCCATCAATCCTGTTGGTCTTCGCCCACCATTGATATGCACTTCCCAAAGTTCCTCACCATTTTTCTGAACTCGCTTGGGATCAATGTTGACGACGATGCATTGGCTTCCAAAACGATCGGCGGCTCGACGAACGAATTCGGGATCCTTGCAAGCAGCGGAATTGATGGAAACCTTGTCGCAACCAGCAGACAAAAGGGAACGCACATCTTCGATTGTGCGAATCCCCCCACCCACGGTCAGAGGCATGAAAACCTGCTCAGCAGTACGCCGGACAACATCAAGGATGATGTCACGCTTTTCATGGCTGGCTGTGATATCGAGAAAGACCAGCTCATCAGCACCTTCGTCTTCGTATCGGCGAGCGACTTGGACTGGGTCTCCGGCATCCCTCAAATTGACAAAATTCGTTCCTTTGACAACTCGCCCGTCATGGACATCGAGACAGGGGATCACTCGTGCAGCAAGCATTGAAAAGGTCAATCGGTTGGATTTTGAAACAGTGGATTCGCGATACCTGTGGAGGATTCACTGGCGAAGAATCCTGACCGCCATCGCCCGACATTGATCATGGTAGCCACTTCCAAACAGGTTCAAGTGGTTCAGCAGATGGTAAAGAACATAAACGTTGACACGACGTTGCCAACCGGCGGCAAGCGGAAAGACCTGCTGATAGCCTTGATAAAACGATGGTGGACACGAGCCAAACAGCTTTAGCATGCCAAATTCTGCTTCTCGACAGCCATAGTAGACCGCCGGATCCAGGATCACCGGCCGCCCCCTGTAGTTGCACAGGTAATTCCCACTCCACAGATCACCATGCAGCAAGGACGTTTCCTCTCGCCGCCCCTCCAGTAGCTGATCCAGATTAGCGATAATCTGTTCGCAAGCTTGGCGAAGCGGGCGGTCAACGAGTCGCTGATCCATTCCCCATCGAAGTTGAAATCCAATTCGATGTTCGGCAACAAAGTCGACCCAGCGATCACGCGTCTGATTAATCTGTCGCGCAGCACCGAGGTAGTTATCACGATCGAGTCCGATACTTGCCCCGCAAGTGCATCGATGCAATTCCGCCAAGGCACAGCCAAATTGCTCAAAGTAGTCCGGTCCAGGAGTAGCCTGCGCAATCCAGCGAGTAATCAACCATGACCGATCCGCAGCAACTCCGATGGCCTCGGGCTTTGGCGATGCGATGGCTCCGGTCGCAGCCAACCGCGTCAAACCATCACCCTCAGCTTCAAAATTGCCGAGGAATGACGGTGCGTTGCACTTGGCAAACCATTGAACCCTGCGACCTTCGCGATCCGTGGTAACCACCTGCCGGGCGTCACTGATGCAACCACCGACAACACTTTCTTCATGAACGACGGTCAAGTCATCCGGCATGAGCACCGAGAAAGCTTGCTGCAAATCACCCATCAGCGTCATCCTGGCAACCACGACTTCGGACGAAAACTACTTCAGGTCATAATCGCTTGGTCTTTTTCCTTTGACGTATTTCCCAAAGCCGAACTTGGTTGGCACATACTCACCGACCAAATCAACATTTGAATCGGGTTTGATGCTGTCCTCCAAACCGACACACCAGTAGGCAGCGTTGACCAACATGCGACGAACACCTTCACTGGGTAGATCGTCGGCGGATCCCATCGTCGTCGTAAAAGTACGGCCGTCTTTATAGGTTCTGGTCCAACCGATTGGCATCATCGGATCATTTTTCTTGCCTTCGACAGGTTTGTCATCGGCACTCATACCGACAAGGACCTGGCCTTTGATAACCGTGTGAGCATCACCGCTAATGGGCAGGCGGATGCCATAAACATCTGTAGGACCCCAGATGTCACCATCCTTAATTCCGGTTGCGATTGGATGCAAGGCATCCGCGACGATACCACGAGTTGATTCACGCCCATGGTGGCCATGGTGTGACACCCATGTCTCACCGAGGATCTGCTTGCCAAAACCACCTTGAAAGTCTTGCCCGCCATGATTCCAACTGTATTTTGCATACTTGCGGTCAGCCGGGATATTGAATGGGTGAGTGGATGTACGCAGCGCCATCATTGGACGGCCCGCCTCTGCGTAATCAACAATCCGTTTCATTTGATCATCTTCAAGGTTCCTGAAACGCAAACCAAAAACCACCAAATCCGCAGTTTCCAACGCTTCCAGGCCTGGGATGTTTGTCACACTTTCAGGATTGATCTCGCCAGTTTTGGGATCGATGGCGAACAAGACCGTGCATTTGAAACCATGATGTTTCGAGAGAATCTTTCCCAACTGTGGAAAGGCTTCTTCGCTGCGATACTCATGGTCACCAGATACCAGCACTATGTGCTTTCCGGCACCGGGACCATCACCGCCGGGGAACTCCAGCCATCGCTCATCGGCGTTGGTCACAGTAACAAGCAGGAACGCAAGTGAAAGCAGGCAATAACGATTCATGTGAAGTCAACTCACTTTGAGGAGAAAAACTGGGGGAGAACAAAATGATCTGTTTGAGACCAAGGTTGGGCGGAGGCTTGTTGAAGATCGGATGACTCTCGCGTCCACCGACTCGCAAGAAGGTGGCAAGATCTGCAATCTCTGCGGGTGTAAAGGTATCCAGTAAACCGGCTGGCATCATGCTGACCTTGGCAGGTTCGGTCACTTCGACGGGGTTGCGTTGAACAACCTGCCGTTTGGATGGGTCCAAGATATCGGTCATCACTGACAAGCCATTGCCTCTCATCTTAACTACCCGTCCCAAGACAATCCGGCCATTATCGGTGCGAAACTGCTTGGCACCGTCTTGGTCAGAGGCGATTAAACGCCCTTTGGGATCGACGGTCAGACTGCCCCATGGCCCCTGTTGATCACTCGGGATCTCATCAACCAACTCGGCCTCAAAACCATCAGGCCGGCTGATTTGACTGGCTGCAGTTACACCCAACCCCACTGCCAAGACGTGATCGTGACAAATCAAGAGGGTGATCAGACAAAAAAAAGATCTCAAGGCAACCTTTCGCATTCAGATCAATTCCCGGTGTGAATGGATGACAAACAGTGAATCTGCAAGCCCAATCATACCGACTCAACGCGGGTTACTCCAACGTACGACCGGGTCGTATGTTGATCCAGACAACTTTGCACCCTATGGAATCGGTGCCAAATCAGAGTCCCGAATCGCAAATCTCAGCAATTTGTTATCCTGTCGAGCGAGAACAGACTCTAGTCACCATCGAGCAAGGATCCATCTGACGTGTCGACTTTGATCACTGACCCCACCCAATTACAGCGAGCGACAGGATGGAACCGAGAGCTGGCGACGAATCCCCGTGAAAGTGATCGGCTCCGAAGCTACATTGCCTTCCAAATGGCCTCCGCTGGCCTATTGCCGCCGGATGAAGCGAACAACACCGATTCGATGGCCAGTTTCTCGACAGGAATTCTCAACAGCCTGCGAGAAAAGAATCGCCTGCTGTCGGAACATCGAACACCGGTCGACTCGCGTATCGAGGCATTCCTGCAGAACTACTTTCGCGGTCATGTCGAACAAACGCCCCTGCGTTTGCCAGGTCGTTCAATGACGCTCGATCGACACGGCATGGCCAGAGAACTCAGCCTGCCCGTCAACGGTCACTCGTTCAAAAACGAACTGGTCAGTTCTTACCGTTGCCTCAATGGCGTGCTGAACAATCCTCGGGCAGACCGTCGCACGACAGCCGGGACCTTTCATATCGCCGAGGGTGGGCTACCCATCCCTCGAGACAAACGCGCCGTGCCGAAAAGTGTCTTCGTACAACTGTTCCTGGCTGCAATGCAACCACCCGAGCAGTTGATGATACTGCCGTACACATCCCAGTCAGCACGCCCTGCACAATCGTGGGTCTCGTTGCTGCTGCGACCAGCGGTCTGTCCGGATGTCCCGGGTTACTGTGAAGCGAAATTCATGGAATCACGTTTTTTCGCACCAGGTTGCCTCGTCAGCAATCTCGATTTCGTTGAATCGATTTTCGGTAATGCGGGTGACCCGCTTACCGCGGCAAACGATGCGGCACTGGATGTCAAATCTTGGAGTGGGCATACCGGTTGTGTGATCCTGGCACCACATCTGGTTCATTTGCGGAAAAAAGATATGGGACTGCCACACTGGGATGATGCGACAGAGCGACAGCGGTCGGACTCCATGTGCTGGAAAGACGAATCAGAGTGCTACAACGACGGCAGTGCATTCAAACTGACTTGCCGGGATGCCTCGGGTGTCATGGTCACGCTGATTGCCGACAACTACTACGGGTACTGCAAAAAAGAAGTCAAAACGCAGATCAGCTTTGCAACGAACCTGATGGGAAACACCGAAGAAGAGCATGCCGGTGGTGCGTTGGCATTCGCTTCCTACTCACTGGGTGGTGACTTCATGGTAAACAGTCGGCGGTACAACGGGCGATCGTTCGCTACTATCGCAAACGAGTACTCGTCGTTCATCGATATCCAACCGGAAGGTTACGGGATCGATCGTGAGGATCCCAGCGTGATCTACATTCCCGAAGATGCCTACGCCACGCTGGAGGAGCGTTGCATTCGATGGACAAGCAACGGCAAAGATCGCCGTATTCCATTAACGCCCAAGAATATCTACATCGCGCCCAGTGGCTACAAAATCCGATTAGAAAAACATCCAGCGGCACCCTCGTGGCGTCTGATCGGAACTGCCGCAGAAGGCGTTTTTTGTCATAAACCCTGCACTGTCAGTGGCGGAGGCAAAAGTGAAATCAGCAAAAGCCTGCGTGATTATATGCTGTACGGTCCGATTTTCGTTGCTGACATCGACCGGGACTTTGAGAAGCTGGACGAGATTTTCAGCCGTTCCTATGAGAACCGCTGGCGGGACGACATGCCCGACAAACCGGATTACACAGATCGCCCCAGCCGTGACGTACTGGACTCTGCACGCAGCCTCGGCAGTATGATCCAACTGCTCACACCTCAGCCAAACTTCAATGATGAATACATTGCGTGGCTGACAACCATCCCGGAGCATGTCTATGCACTGGCGCTGATCATCAAGCGTTTCGTCCAACCGGGAATGGAACAGGACTGGAGACGCTACTTTGGCGTCGACATCGTCAATGGCTCACCCGGCCATGAGTTAAAAATGGACGAACGGGCTCTGGTGGGAACCTACCTGCGAGTTGGTTTGGACAATCGGAGTTGGCGAACCTTCAAACTGCGGCAGGATTTTATCGCGGCAGCCAAAGTTCAGCGAGAAGACGACATCAGTTGCAGTGTGGTTGTACCGGCCAGCGAGGTGGGGGAAATCGGACCTGCGGTCGAACCTGCGGGCAGCTACAAGTTTGTTGAAAATTGTGAATATCGTTTGTTCCAACGACCAGATGATGCAGTACACCGCGGATTGGACAAACAAACCGAATTAGATCTGTCACAACCCGGAAATTTCATCAGCAACTTTGAACCCATTTCGACACAGAAAGCGAGAGAGATCGTTGAAGACGCGGTTGAATTCGACAAATTCAGCGGCCCGATGGAAACCCTGCTCGAAAAAGCAGCCAATCAACAACAAGGCTATGTGGTCAGCACGGCGGACCCTCGAATCGTCGACGGCGCTCGCAGCAAAAATCCTCGCTATTTGCAGGATCGTCCCGACATGGTGAACTCGCGGGACACCTACGTGGCAATGCGAGGGATGCAACTGAGTCGCTGCTTGCCAGCAGATGCACCTGTTCTGGCACCCGTGGGCGCCGTTCTCAGTGGCAGGCGGAACAACCCGCCAGATACAAAAACTGGCATCCGTTCACTCGCGGTTTATTCTCCTCTGCATTATCAGGAGTTGCCCGAACTTGTCATGGACTACGTCTGCTCGCTGACCGGCAAGAGTCCAAGCACCACGGGCGCCGGTAGCGAAGGAGCGCTGACCAAAGGCCCCTTCAACGCCTTGCTGCCATCCATTGATTTGAACGCCATTGTGGCTTCGATGATTCTGACTGAACTGGGCGGGTTCAGCACACCGGCGGGCCATATTGGCCCCCGCTTTGAAGTGGGACACGACATCTCGCTATTGATCCCTGAAGTCTGGTGTCGCATGGGCCCCGAAGAACGCGCCCCACGAAAACTGATCGAAGCTGGCATGATGGAGCGGATCAATGACTTTGAATTCGAGGGAAAACAAATCCCAGCAAGTCGCCTTGGGTATCGAATCACACATAAATTCGTGCGTCAGTACCTGAGTAGGGTCTTTGACAATCCGTCCAAGGTATTCACTGAAGATATTCTCAAGCCGGAACTGCAGGATTTGACTTCGTTCGCTGAGGGAATCCTTCACATCGCCGAAGCCCAGAAACGGGTTGCCATGCACTACATGGAAGATGGTGGTTACGAGAACGCCTGTCCGCCCCTGAAAGCAATCCTGAATATCATGGCTTATGGTGATCACGAAGGTAAACCGATCACCGATCCTGAAATCAGACAACTGTTCTGCCGTGAAGAACTGTTGGCGAGCGACTGGTATCGTCGTCGGTTGGTTGCCAAGCAACTGAGAGACATTGAGCACTGGAAAGAGCTGGATCGAAAAGTTCGCACCTACATTGATGACCCAACGGAACAGGACATTGTGCTCGAGTTGCAACTCGAACAAAGACTCGCCTACGTTCAGCAACAACTGGCAATCGCTCAGTCACCCGACTACCAAGTGGCACTGATTGGCACCCTTGGTGTTGATCCGATGCAACCGTTGACGAAGGAACGGGCCTCTGCAAATTAAATCGCAGGTACCTGAGCCAAACCGTCACGACGCTCTGCAGTTCGAGCGAAGATCAACATGCGTCAGCGATCACAGCCATCTTCTGGTAAACGACAACGATCCAGTCGGTCCATGACCAAGTCCCAAACTGGATGAAAGCTGTTTTCGGCCGTGGAGCTTTCTGCGACAGGGTGAACTAATTCAAAGTGTGAAAGTTTCACCGTCACAACATCTTCGGTTGAGTCCATCGCAGCTTTGTTTGCCGCAACAATTCCATCACCACGACCGCGGGCCAGCTCATCAAACCCTTCCAGCAAAGGTTCAATCCGCGGACGAATCAAACGCACAAAGCCGTCGCGACGTTCAAGTTGCTGGAATGTCTGCTGAATTGTGCGAACTGTCGATGCATCAACGGGGCTGCCTGTACCAATGATCGACGTGTAGCGAACATCACGGCGAGGAGCTCTCGAATTCAGCGAGATTAAAAAATCTGATCCAGGTGCAAGATCTCTCAACTCCGGACTTGAAGGCGCATGCAGGATCAGGTCACTCACATCGCCGACGTCGAACTCACCGTTCGCAAACAGATTCAACAAAGGTGGCAAAGTGGCCCAGGCCGATCCGTGGTGTGGCGTACCAATCGTGATCAGCGCCGTGATCGATGAATTCTGCAGCGATGGATTGTCGGTCCATTCCCGCCCGACCAGACCGCCCATCGAATGACCCACGATCACCAATTCTGAATGGTCTGAGGATGCTGACAGCTGTGCCGCAACCGCCTCTGAAACTTGACGTGCGGATTCAGCCAAAGGCTGCTTAAAGTCGTAACTGACCGATGCCGTACGATAACCCCGGGATCGTATCTCCGCCCGCATTGAATCAAACACTTCAGACTTGCCAGTCAAGCCATGCAAGAAAAGCACCACCGGTCGTGCCTGCACGCTGTCCAGCCAATCGTCGTCATGATGAATCGTTACCCTGCCTGGCCTCTCTGGTTTGCCAGGCACTCGGAACAGCGACTCGTCACATCGGATTGATAAACCCAACTTGAGATCAGAATCGCGTGTGACCGCAAAAGTCAAACGCTCGCCGATAGCAAGATTTATCGCTAACAAAGTCAACGAAACGGCAGGAGACCGTAAATGAATCTCGCCATCGGGAAGCATTTTCAGAATCGATGCTTGATTCAGTTTCAATGCCTTACCAAGTGCATTGGAAACATCCTTCCAACTAATCCGACCATCAGCAGCCGGGATGATCAATTCAACCAGTGGCAACGTTGGAACCTCGAAATCGTGAGTGAGCGTAACCGATAGAGCATCAAGTGAACTGACTGCAATTCAAACCCGCTGTACTTCAAACCCGCTGTAATTCAAACCCGCTGTAATTCAAACCCGCTGTAATTCGCCACCTTGGAAACCCTTCGTCGACGTAACCCATCGACCGGGTATCGATTCACGTCTTTTGACCAGTCCGCCTACAGTGTATCGAATGCGGACATCACTCCCCACCCAAATTGCGGTAGCCCAGTCGCTGAAAGTGATCGCCATCCGGTAGAAGATCAATGTACCAATGCAATGAACCGGCAGTACAGAAACGATGACTGATCAGGAAACGATCTGATCCACTCATGACTCAGTCGGCCAACTCGGGGAAGACACCCTCATCCAAATCCATCCTGCGGACAATGGAACGCAAACGAATCTGAAAATCACTTTTGTAGTTTGCGACCTGTTGCTCAGTCAGGTTCAACTGTGCCGCGACATCCTTGTTGCTTCTGCCGAGAACAAACAGCAACTCAATTACCTGAAGTTTGGCCCAGCCAGCACCGGTCTTCCATCGGTCAATCTGCTCGGCAATGGCATCACGAACAGCTTGCTCTTCGATTACTTTTCGTTCGACGCTGCGGGCAATAGAACTTGCCATCCGATCACCACCTACCGGTTCGATCTGGCCCGCACCCGTGCTGCTCCGGCCATGCATCTGTATTGAGGGGCGGCGTCCCTCGCGTCTTAAGTGATCGGTCAACTTGTAGGCACAAATAGAAAACAAATAGCTTTCCAGAGGACGGCGACCATCGTAGTTCGGCAGACTGATCAGAAATCCTACGAAAGACTCCTGAACGATGTCCTCGCTGCTGGCTCGGTTCCTGATCCTACTCTGGGTATACGCCATCAGGCGACCTTCGTAGCGATCAATCAGAGTCTGCCACGCCTCCGAATCTCCCGCACGAATGCGTTCGATCAGATAGAGATCAGCTTCCTGATGATTGGATTTCTTTGATTCGGACATACCTTCAAACTAACCAGCATGGCGACAACTTCCCAGACCGCACAGTGGATTTCTCCGCCAGCACCGGTGTGGTCATTGCCTTAAACGACCAACGGCCACGCGGCGGACGCACCCATCGTCGTTTTCTTCAGGCCAGTTCACGGTCCAGGGGGGGCGCGACAGGAATGGATCGGTGCTGAATATTACGAACAGAGGGTACGACAAGGGTCAGGCTCGGGTCAGCCATCGCCCCAGACAAGCTTGGAAAACGAATCAGATGATGTCCAGTTGGGAGCCAAATACGGGAACAACTGTACGATTTGCGGATATTTTTTGCTAACAGTCGCTGCTATGGCAAGTGGCAAAAGCAAGACTGCTCGATTTCGACTGAGGATATTCGCTTATCCGAACAACGAACCCAACCTGAAATAGGCGGTGAGAACCTGTCTGACGGAAACCGGTGGCTTCCTGATACAATCCCGCCTGACAAAGCAGACCCTGCCCTCAACGACTTTTAGGCGAAGAAACTCGTTCGATGAATTCAAACGATTCTCACCCGACCAAGGAACAGGTACACAGCGGCTATGACTTGGAATCAGGTCTGTTCGCCCGCGTCCGGGAATGGATCGATGTTCTTCCGTGGTTGCGGCTTGGCAGAACCCTGCGTGTGGCCGGGTCACCGCCGTTGATTTTTCTCGTCGCTTTGACGTTTGCGATCTGGAAAATCGGAATCTCGCTGATGCCCTTCAGTGAAGCGATCCCACACGCTCATCAACCAGAGGTCGCATGGGCCACTGCCCAACAGGGTCCTGAAATTGTCGCAGCCTACCTGCAAGGACTGAACCCGACCTCCGTTTTCGGTGGTGACGAAAAAATCATCTGGTGGAAAACATTGCTTGGTATCCTCTGGTCCGTCCTTGTTTGGACGCCCATCGTGATCCTGCTGGCGCGGCAAGGCGGGTTGCTGACCGCAGGACGGCCATTGATGTCGCTGAGGGCTGTGATTTCACTTGTCTTGTCGCGGACCTGGGCGGGTTGGACCGCTGCTCTGGTACCGTTGGGCTGCGTCAGTGCATTTGCCTTGATCATCATGTTGCTTGGCTGGCTCGCGAACCTGCTTGGAGACGTGAGTTGGATCAACTCGATCCTGGCCGTTGTTACAGTCGCCATTGCCATCCCCTGCGGGATCCTCGCCTTTGGTGCGAATGCTGCGATCCCACTTAGTTGGGCGGCCTTAGCCAACGAACGTGATCCGGACGCCCTTGATAGCCTTAGTCGTGGCTACGAATACGTTTTTCGTCGACCGCTGCAGTTGGTACTCTACCTGACAATATCACTGGTGATTGTTGGGGTGGCCGTCCTGCTGGCAATCGGAGTCAGCGAAGCGGCAATTCAAATTTGCAGCAGACTGCTGGGCTTCTGCGAGACCCCCGAAAGCATGATTGCAGCGACCGTCAGTCTGCTGTCCCATTTGCCTGTGGTGGTACTGCTGACATCCATGTGGAGCTTGTTGGGCGGTATCTATCTGCTATTGAGATACGATGCCGGAGGGCAGGAAGTCGAAGACCTCTGGCAACCCGAACCCACGCCTCCACCCCCGCTACCGAGTATTCCGGGGCAGTAGTCGTCCGAGTCACCATGAGACGAATGAAAAACGCTCCCTGAAACAACAACAGGGGTGATGAATTTTCGAACGCTATCTGATTTGCCCAGACGCGTGATTAAGTTGATGGCATCGAACACATTACCTTTGAGATCCTATCCCTGATCAACAATCAGAAAAAGCCAGAAAACCTGAGTCCAAGATGAGCCAAGCACCTCGGCGATGGTTGCTCGAGGGTATGTTTAGTATTCAATTCGGGAATGGTTCATGTTCTTAAGGTCACATAAGAATCGTGCAACCTCGATTGGCTTGATGATGAGTCGAAGATCAGCATCCACCTGCAGATCGCCCAAGGCAACGGATACAGCTAGAGCGTAGATTTTTGCAACCATGATGACCACCCTTTTCTTACTCGCTTTGCTGACGATGCTGGCCATCTGGTTTGGAAAAAGGCGAGCGGTATTGATCTTATCTCTAGCCACGATCTCACTGGGCCTATTCTGGTTCAATTTCCACCTCACTGACCCACTGAATCTGAACTTTTGACTGCTACGAAAACCACCACAGGCGAGTGGATCATTCTGCTCTTAACCGCCGGGATCTGCGTTCCACAAATCGGTGCGTTTTGGATCCAGTTCGGACAAGGGGAATTCCCGTGTCCCATTTGCCTGCTGCAACGATTGGCGATGCTGGGTATCGCCATTGGCGCGATGATGAATCTTCGGTTTGGGGTTCGGACGTCACATTACGCCATCTCCATTTTCAGTGCATTGTTCGGTGCAGCCGTATCCACGCGACAGATCCTGCTGCATATTGTTCCCGGTAACCCCAATGGGCCGGGATACGGCTCTGCCGTGTTCGGATTTCACCTGTACACTTGGGGCCTGATCATCTTCATGGCAACCATTGGCGTGATCGGCCTGATGATGTTCTATGAGAAACACTTTGAATTTCCCAAATCCAACGAGCCGCGGGTAATGAACAAGCCCGTGATGGCTGTCTTTGCACTGGTGGTGATTTTGACCGCAGGAAACGTACTCTCCACGTTTCTAATGTGCGGTCTGGCACCTTGCCCAGACAATCCTGACCAATACATCATGCTGACCAATTTGTAGCGGATTTGATACGCTGCGTTCCAGGTACGAGAACAGACAGTTCAGCATTTCAAGGCTTGGCATTCCAAAATCGAGAAGAAACGTGGCAGGGAAAACAACGGCTTCTGGATGAGATAACAGGAAGCCGGGAAGCCGGTTGGCGAACCAAATTCACGCACTTGGGATCATCGCCCCGCGTTTGACGGTCTCAGCAACAAGTCTCTGCTTGTACTCTCATGAAAGATACTGTCGGATAAGCAAAGTTGTCTGATATACCCACACCTAAACAGCTTCACTCAGTTGACTCCAGACTCAGTTGACTCCAGACTCAGTTGACTCCAGACTCAGT